>CAZHIT010000109.1:0-8309 GCA_964533125.1 uncultured Candidatus Sumerlaeota bacterium | reverse complement strand
CTGCGGATTGATAAACACCAACAGCCGCTTTTTCTGGTACTCTTTCAACAATCGCCAGAGGATCGGCGACACGGCGAGACCGGCGCCCAGCATCCCGTTTAGGAACACCGGTTTCAGCCCGGCCACAAACAGCATCCCGATCATCGCCGCCAGAATAATCAGGGTCGTCCCCAGGTCTGGCTGCTTTAAAATCAGCAGCAAAGGGATGCCCACGTGCAAAAGCGGGGGCAGCAGGTCCTGCCACTGCTCAAACTTGCCCTCTTTTTTGCTCAGGAGATCCGCCAGGGTAATAATCAGGGCGATTTTCGCAAACTCCGAGGGCTGCAGCTGGAAGGAACCGATCCGGATCCAGCGCTGCGCGCCCAAAGCTTCTTCACCCAAACCCGGCAGCAGCACCACCGTGAGCATGGCCAGGTTGCCAAAATAGATCCAGGTGGTGTAGCGGCTGAAGTTGTTGTAGTCGATGCTCATTAGCACCACCGCCGCCGCAAGACCCAGCACGATGCCCATCACCTGTTTGCGTATGTACTCCAGGGTGCCGCCGTTTTCCAGGTCGTTCACCTGGCTCGCGCTGCTGATGGCCACCAGGCCCACGCTGACGAGAGCAATGACGGTGAGGATCATCGGATAATCGATGTTTTTCAGCAAACGCCGGTTAAACAAGTTCCTCCCGCCTCCGTCCGTTAAGATGTTAAACCTAATGTCATTATAACCTTGCCGTTTGGATAAGTCCAGACCGGGCAAGATTTACCACTGCAGGCGGGGCCCACGGGGACGGTTCTCCTGGGGCAATTTGGCGCCACTGGGGACGGTCCTTTCTGGCCAGACTGCCACGCCAACTAAAAAGCGTGTTGGCTCGCAATGACGTAATGCCAGGGTCATCGCCCACAGTGAGGCATTTGCCTGCCACCGCCGGCTGGAGGGACATGGCTCTCGCAGCCAGCGTTGGTTGCTTGCCAATGCGAGGCGGCCCGCAGGCGAGGCATGCAGTGTTGTCCGGGCCGGCGCAAATACCTTGCCCTTTGGCCGAAGAGACGCTAGACGTGGCCGATGAAGCGATGACGTGGGGCAGGGAAATCACCGGAGGCAGCAACCGCCGGCCGGCGCGGCGACCGGCACCGATAACCGAGGGGGGCGACGGTGATGCGATGCGGTGCCGGCCGGCTGCAATGCTGGCACCACCGCCATGGGCTAAGCCGCTCCCAACGGCCGCGGTCGCCGCTTCGGCCCGGTTTCCGGTTTTGGCAAAGGGTTGGATCAAGATCACATCTGCCGCTCGGGTAATTAAAACGTCTTCAACGCCCATTGCTGACAAAGTTTTCGTCTCTTCCCCGGGTGAGATCCCGGACCGAATGCCTTCAGCCGGTACGGCGCCAGCTCCGGTTTTGCCGCCAGAGCGGCTCCAACCAGAGTTATCAACAGCCCCTGTGGATAACACAATGCCGGCTTCGGTTTTTAAGCCGGCTCCGCCCCCACACCCCCTAGTGTATTCGCATCCCGTTTCGGATTCGGATTCGGATTCGGATTCGGATTGGATTACGGGGACAATCGCCAGCGGTTGATAGCAGTAGCTGGCAAGCGCTATCAGCGTCGGATTTTGCTCATTCTCCGCCCCCGGTTGCCTGGCCAAACCCGCCGCCAAACCGTCCGCAGCCCCGTTCTCCGGCTTACTGTCCTGCTTCTCCGCCGGCGCCGGTCCCTCTTTCCCGAGAAACGAACCACCCGCAGCCCCAACTGCCGGGGTGCAGGGGTCAGCCTCCTCCGGTGAAGGATACTTGCTCCGCGCCGCCCGCACCTGCTGGTGCCGCGCCCAAGTCACCACCTGGAGATAGCGCTTCCCGCCCACGGTATACAGCCAAATCAGCCCGTGCCGGACCAGAGCAGCCAAACGTCTTTTGATCATCGCCTCCGGCACCCGCTCCAGGCGCAGCGGATACAGCCACGCCCGCAGGATGGCCGGTCGGGCATCCAGGCGGCCGTAGTCGTCGCACTTAACCAGGAGGCGATAAAAGAACACTTCCTCCGCATCGCTCATGCCGTTAATCGTGTCGCTCGTGCAGATGCTCTCCTTCAGAATCCGGTTCGGCACGCCCATACCTCCTTCACCATAGCCGCTCAGATGCTCCCCCAGCTCCGCCATTACCAGCCGCTGCCGATAAAGAATCATGGTCCCGTCAATCGGGATTAAGTACTCTCCCGGAGTAGAGTTAAATATTGGTTAACATCATTATCGTCTCAATATCATGGAAGCACACTTTCACCCTCATAATATGTTTGCGATAATGCAACTGTCAAGCCCTCTCGTCCACTTCCCGTAATTATCTTAACAACACCCGGCGGGGACAGTCCCCCTGGCTCTCACTGCCCCTTTGCCGATAAGCAAAGCCCGGTCATCGTCTGACCGGGCTCATCCTTAACGGCGAAATTCCTAGCTGCTGATCTCGTTCGTGGGGTTCCGCTTAACGTTCTTTACCGGGATATTGGCAATCAGCGCGACCGAACTGTCCTCGGTCGAAATCTGCACATCCAGGGCCTGTTTATCGATCTCCATATACTTGGAGATCACCTTAATCAGCTCTTCCTTGATCATCTCCAGGAACTGGGGCGAAACGGAAGCCCGGTCGTGCACCAGCACCAGACGCAGCCGTTCTTTGGCAACTTCCTTACTGCGGTTTTCTTCCCGGCCAAACAGCCGATTGATAAAGTCGAACACAGCTACCGCCTCCCTCCCCTTCTATTTCCCCAGTCCTATCAATTTCTTCAGCCGCTGGAAAAAGCCGGTTTCGGCTTCCAGACTCATAAACGGTACATTTATGCCCTCCATGCGCTGGACGATGTTCCGGTAGGCTTGTCCGGCCTGCGAACTGCGGTCGAGCACCGCCGGTTCGCCGCGGTTGGTCGACACCACGATGGCGTCGTCCTCCGGGACTACCCCCAGCAGTTCGATGGCCAGGATATCCAGCATATCGTTGATATCCATCATATCGCCCTTGCGCACCATCTTCGGGCGGATCCGGTTCACCACCAGGCGGGGGTTATGCAGTTCGGCCGCTTCCAAAAGACCGATAATCCGGTCGGCATCGCGCACCGCCGAAACTTCCGGGTTGGTGATGATAATCGCTTCTTCCGCTCCGGCCACGGCGTTTTTGAAGCCCTGCTCGATTCCCGCCGGGCAGTCAATCAGCACGAAATCAAACTCTTCCTTGAGACTGCGGCAAATTTCCTTCATCTGCTCCGGGGCTACCGAGTTTTTGTCCCGGGTCTGGGCCGCCGGGAGCAAAAAGAGGTTGTCGTCAAACCGCTTGTCCTTAATCAGGGCTTGCTTTAAGCGGCAGGTCCCTTCCACCGCATCCACCAAATCGTACACGATCCGGTTCTCGAGGCCCAGGACCACATCCAGGTTGCGCAAACCGATATCGGTATCAATCATCACTACTTTCTTCCCCCGGGCAGCCAGGCCGGTGCCCAGGTTGGCCACCGTGGTCGTTTTGCCCACTCCGCCCTTACCGGAAGTGATTACATAAACTGTTCCCAATCCATTCCCTCCTTCTATGTAACTGGGGCGCGGCTAGTTGTGCATCCAGAAGGCTTCGATGACGACCCGGCCGTCTTTAATCCGGGCGACTTCCGGCACGGCCGGACCGGCCACATCCCCATCCGGCGCCCGGGTGATAAAATTGGCTATCCGGAGCTGGGTCGGGTTGAGGCGAAACGCGGCCACAATCGATTTTTCGTTGCCGGTGGCGCCGGCGTGGGCCACGCCGCGGAACGAGCCCAGCACCAGGATATCGCCGCTCGCGATAATCTCGGCGCCGGGGTTCACATCCCCCAGAACCGCCACATTCCCGTCATAACGGATATGCTGGCCGGAACGGAGGGTCCGCTTCACCAGGAAAGTATTGGCATCACCGAGCTCTTTTTCCTCTCCCTTTTTTTCGGCGACCCGGGGTTCGTTCACCTTGATCCGGTCCAGGGCCGGCAAAGCCGCGGCCGTCTCCGAGGCGGCGTAGGTATCGCTCTCATCGGTGAACAGGCTGAAATCTTCAACCTCTTCGCCCGCTTCGGGCTCATTGATTACCTCCAGCAGACGCAAGCCGTGCTCGACGCTGATAATCTCCTTCAGCCGCCGGATTTCCCCCTCGCCCAACCGCCGCGAGGCCACATTGACGATGACGCTGGCATCCTTAAAGAAAGTGGCCGCCGGACTAAGTTTTTCCTTTAATCTGGTGGTGAGCACGGAAAAATCCTGTTTTCCGTCAAGGATAATCACCAGACCGCCTTTGGTGCCTTTAAAGACGACATCTTCCCGCTTCATTTTCTGCTTCCCTCCGTGTCCACCCGCGCTAAGAATGCTCTGATAAATTTCGGCGTCGGACCGGTAAATCCTCCCCGGATGACCAAAAACGGGGGTTAAATCATCCCCCGTTTATCTGGCAAATCTGACATTTTGTGACATTTGGTCATTCGTCCACGCCCACTGGCAGGTTAATCGGGGCGGAAGGATCGCTGGCACCTAGCTGGTCGGCGAAATACGCATCGAAAACCGCCCGGGCCACCGGGGCGCCGGCGGTGCTGCCGTGCCCGCCCTGCTCCACCAACACCGCAATCGCTACCTGCGGATTATCGAGCGGGGCAAAGGCGACATAGACGCCGTGGTCATCGCCGGCACTGTTCTGGGCCGTGCCGGTTTTGGCCGCCACCGCCAGGGGGAAATCGCGGAACGCCCAGTACGAGGTGCCGCCCGGCTGGGTAACGGCGTGCATCCCCGCCCGCACTGTCTGCAGGACTTCCGGCGATGCGCTCACCTGGCCCACAACTTTGGGCTCAAACGACTGCAGCACGGTGCCATCCGGCGCGGTGACCGCTTTCACGAGGTAGGGCTGGTACCGGGTTCCGCCGTTCGCGAGGGTGCAGATATAGTTTGCCAGCTGCAGCGGGGTATAGGTGTGATACCCCTGCCCGATGGCGGCGTAGATCGTCTCCCCCGGCCACCAGGGCTCCTTGAACCGGGCCACTTTCCAGTCTTCGGTGGGCAAAAGGCCGGCCTTATCGGTCTCGAGGTCGATCCCGGTCGGTTCCCCTAACCCAAACTCCCGGGCGTACCGGGCGATGGTGTCCACGCCCAGGCGGGTCCCCATTTCGTAGAAATAATTGTTGCACGACACCGCGAGCGCCCGGATCAGATCGGTCGCCCCGTGGCCGGTCCGTACCCAGCAGCGGGCGTTGGCGATCCGGAACACCCCGGTATCGAAGACTTTTTCGGCCGGGGTGGTCACCTGCTCGGCCAGTGCCGCCGTGGCCGTGACCATCTTGAAGGTCGAGCCCGGCGGATAGGCCGCCCCGGAAGCCCGGTTAATCAGCGGGCGCAGCACCGGGTCGTTTAAGGCCGCCCAATCCGTCTTGGAGATACCCACCGCCAGCTGGTTCGGGTCGTACGCCGGCAGGCTGACCATGGCCAGCACTTCCCCGGTCCGCGGGTCCATCACCACAGCCGCCCCGGCTTTGGCGTCGGGGAAGGGCTCGGCCGGGTTCTCCTGCACCCGTTTCATACTCTCGGCCAGGGCCTGGGCGGTTACCGCCTGCAGATCCTCATCGATGGTCAGCACCAGGTTGTTCCCCGGGATCGGATCGACCTGGCCGATAATCTTGGCGTACGTGCCGCGGGCGTTGACTTCCACCTGCTTGCCGCCGTCCGTGCCTAAGAGCGTGTCGTCGTAGTACTTCTCCAGTCCCGTCTTGCCTTCCACCCCGATCGTCGTCTCCGAAGACCCGACATAACCCAGCATATGGGCCGCCGCCGCCCCCAGCGCGTAGTAACGCACCGGTTCGACTTCGATTACTACCCCGGGCAGGTCGGAGCGGCGCTCTTCCAGGCGGGTATGCGTGGCCTGGTCGATATCCACCTTCAGGCGGATCGGCTCGTACAGCCGGTGCTGCTGGCGGCGTTTTTCGATCAGGTCCATTATATCCTGCTTCTCTAGCTGCAGGATGACGCTGAGTTCACTGACGACCTCCTCCGTGTTCTCTAAGTCCATCAGCATAATCGACACGGTATACGCCGGTCGGCTGGTCACGAGGTCCACCCCGTTGCGGCTGAACATTGTCCCGCGGGGCGCTACAATCGGCACGATGCGGATGCGGTTGCCCTCCGCCAATGCCGCATAAGTCTCGCCGAAAGACAGTTGCAGCGAGCCCAGGCGAAAGATTAACACCGCCAGCAGGGCGAACACGGTTAGCTTAAACGCATTCAGCCGTTTATCCATGGTTTTTGCCACCATCACCGTCTGCCTCCCGTTTTTGCGCCTTTACTGTCTGGGGGAACGGAGCCCTTGGCCGGGCCTTCTCCCCAGCCGGAGAATCAAAGCGGCGAGGAAACAATTGAATAATGCCCCCGGGATAATTACCCGCCCCAAAGCCGCCGGCAGGGGGACATACCGGCCAAACCCGGCCTGCAGCAGCCAAAACAGGCTTTCGTGCGTGATGGTCCCGACCAGCACCGCCGCGAGCGGGGTCGCGATATTTTCTTTAAATAACTTTTCCTCCGCCAAACCGATACAGTACCCGGTAAGCCCCTTGGTCAGGGCGTTCATGCCGATAAAGCGGCCGATAAGTACGTCCTGCAGCAGACCGCCGGCGAGGCCCACCCCCGCTCCAGGCAGGGGTCCAAAGCGCAGGCCCAGTAAAATGGTCACCACCAGCAGCAAATCCGGCCGGGCGCCGGCAATCGCCAGCCGCGGCAGCACCGTCGCCTGGAGGATCAGACTGCCGACCAGAAGGGCGCCCACGGCGGCGTTATGCACCGTCCCCAACCTCCGTCCCGGTATCCTGGACGACCAATACTTCCTCCAGCCGGTCAAAGTCCACCAGCGGCTGTATGGAGGCATACGCCGTCAGGCCGTACTCCTTCCACTCCACCGCTGCAATCACCCCAATGGGGAGGTCGGGCGGGAAAATATCCCCCAGCCCCGAGGTCAGCACCAAATCGCCGACCGCGGCACTGGCATCCCGGGCAAAGAGGCGCATCTCCAGTAAGCCACCCGGCCCGAACTGACCGAGGACCACGCCAAAATCCCGGGTGCGCTGCACCATCGCCCCCGCCCCGCAGTCCGGATCCAGCAGCAGCAGCACGGTCGCCGTGTGGCTGGTCGTGGCCAAAACCTTACCCACCAGCCCCTGGCCGGTAACCACCGGCATATCTTTGCTTACCCCGTCGGCGCTGCCCCGATCGATCTGGAGCGTATTGTACCACTGGCTCGAGCTTCGGCCGATTACCGACGCCGCCACGACCCCGGCCGGACTGCTCAGTTTAAAATCAAGCAGTTGCCGCAGGCGTTCGTTCTCGATCGCCTGCTCCACCAGGCCGCTGTACTTCCGGGATAATCCCTCAAGCTCGCTGCGCAACCGTCCGTTTTCGGCGGCCAGACCCCGGAACTCACGCAGGGTTGAAAGCCAGCGGCCAAAAAAGGCGCCGGCTGTTTGCACCGGCTTCTGAAAAACGGCAAGGGTCTCCACGGCCGCTGACTCCATCGCGCTCAGCCGCCTTCCCCCGGCGGTAATCGCGACCAAACTGAGGATGGTCAGCAGCAGGAGCGTTATGGCCAGATATTTTCGCTGCTGCGCCCGCCGGTCCAAAGCCATCACGCCCTTTAGTTGAATTTCTTCGGTGCGGTCAGCGCCCGGCGCCAGCGGTTAAGACCCTCCAGCACCAAGCCGGCCCCGCGCACCACGCAAAGCAGCGGTTCATCCGCCAGGTACACCGGCATCCCGGTTTCGTTACTGATCAGCTGTTCAAACCCGTGCAGCAGCGAACCGCCGCCGGCCAGCACAATGCCTTTATCGACGACATCGGCGGCCAGTTCCGGCGGGGTTTTCTCCAAGGTGACTTTGATCGCATCAACGATGGCGGCCACCGGTTCGGTCAGCGCCTTGCAGATCTCAACGGCAGCGATAGTTATCGTCTTCGGGAGCCCGCTGACCATATCCCGGCCCCGGACCTCCATCTCGCCTTCCACCGCCCCGGGGTAGGCCGCCCCCAGCTGGATTTTGATCTCTTCCGCCGTTCGCTCTCCGATCATCAGATTATATGCCCGCTTTACGTGCTGAATGACCGCCTCATCCATCTCGTCGCCGCCGATGCGGATGGAACGGCTGGTCACGATACCGCCGAGTGAAATCATCGCCACTTCGGTGGTCCCCCCGCCGATATCCACGACCATGCTGCCCACCGGCTCTTCCACTTTTAGTCCGGCCCCGATGGCCGCCGCCATCGGTTCTTCCAGGGTGTAGGCCTCGCGGGCGCCGGCTTGCAG
>CAZHIT010000108.1:0-8420 GCA_964533125.1 uncultured Candidatus Sumerlaeota bacterium | reverse complement strand
TGCTCCAGCAGGAAAGAGAGGGTGATGATCCGGCCAGCGCTCATCTGATAATACGGGAAGATCCCGTCCTTGTACTTGTAGTACGCGCTCCGGCTGATCCCCACCTCGTGGACCGCTTCGTTGACTGTTTTCGCCTCGCCCTTGTTTAGACGTTCTTTCACCAGCAGGGTTTTCTTGAACACCTCCGGCAAAAACTCCCATTTGATGACAAAGAAAGAATTTCTGCCTTCATCCATAGCTTCACCCCATTTCTCCCTCTGTCTACACTGCAAAGACATCTGTCTACATATGGGGAACATTATAGCACGTCTGGCCAGACCTGACAAAGCCGTTGGCTAAGGCCTATCCCGTATTGGACGTAACTTCCGCCGTTTTCCGCCATTTTCCCTCGGTTTACTCGAAAATGCGCAACTAGCCCGGGGTAAGCAAAAAAACAGGAGCACCGAACCCGGTGACCCTGTCTTTTCGTCATTAACCCCATAGCGCGGGCGCCTGACCTTGCGGCCGCAGCACCGGCACGGGACTATCCGTTAACCTTTTCCTTGAGCAGCTTGCCGGCCTTGAACACCGGCACGGTGCGCGCTGCCACGTCGATCTCGGCGCCGGTTTGGGGGTTGCGCCCTTTGCGCGCCGCCCGGGCGTGCACCTCAAAACTCCCAAAACCAACTACCTGGACTTTTTCGCCCGCTGCCAAAGATTCAGCAATCGCCTCGAATACTGCGTCCACTGCTTCGACCGCCTGCTTCTTCTTAAGGTCGACTTTCTCCACGATCTTTTCGACTAATTCGGCTTTCGTCAACGAAAAATACCCTCCTCTCTCCTCATCCGGCTACTATCCGTTACCCACAAATCTGTTTAATAGCCTGCTTAAGACCTAACAGTATTATTCATTCAACGGGGTCCATTTTATTCCTCCTTTGGCAGAAAAAATTAAGACCGGCTGTTGCCAGCCGGCCGCTGATAATTGGCTTTAGATGATGATGCAGATGAGCCCGCCGCTGCTTTCGTTGATGATCCGTTCCAGGGTTTCCTGCAGCTTTTGCTGGGCGTTTTCCGGCATCTTCACCAGTTTGTTCTGGATGCCCTCCCGCACCAGGTCGTAGAGAGACTTGCCGAAGATGTTCGATTGCCAGAGTTTTTCCGGATTATCCTCGAATTCATCCTGGATGTAGCGCATCAGTTCTTCGCACTGCCGCTCGGTCCCGATAATCGGCGTGACCTCGGTTTCGATGTCGGCCTTGATGAAGTGCAGGGATGGGGCGTGGGCTTTGAGCTTGACGCCAAACTGGTTGCCGCGCTTGGTCAGCTCGGGCACCTCGAAGCTCATCTCGTCCAGGCGGGGCGGCACTACCCCGTAACCGGTCTGCCACACATCGTGCAGGCCCTCATCGACCTTGTCGTATTCCTTCTTCGCTGCCGTCAGTTCTTTCAGGAGTTTCACCATAGTGTGCTGGCCTTCGATGGTCACCCCGCAGATCTCGTTCAGCACCTGCTGGTACAGTTCATCCTTCGCGGTGAGGTCGATGGTCGCCGTGCCGGTCCCGGTCTCCATGTTGCGCAGGAACACGCCGGCGACACTTTCCTCGGCTTCAAGCGCACTGATCGCGTGGTCGATATCGCGCAGGCGGTGGATATGCTGGGCGGTCTCGGTTACGGCAGCACTGAACTTCTCATACAGCCAGTGCTTGGCACCCAGTTCCTCCACCCACAGCGGCAGGTTAATCTCCACTTCCTTTACCGGGAACTCGTACAGGACCTGCTCCAGGATGGCGTGGATGTCCTCGATGGCCAGCTTGTAGCAGTTGCACGGTATAACCGCCACATCGTACTTATCCTCCAACTCCGCCGCCAGCGCGGTCGCGCAGTCCCCGTACGGGTTGGTGGAGTTTAAGATGATGACAAAGGGTTTGCCGATCGCTTTCAGCTCGGCAATGACCCGCTCTTCCGCCGGGATATAGTTTTCGCGTGGGATGTCGGTAATCGTACCGTCGGTGGTCACCACCAGGCCTAATGTGGAGTGCTCGGCGATGACCTTTTTGGTGCCCACCTCGGCCGCCTCGGTGAACGGGATTTCCTGCTCGAACCAAGGGGTCATCACCATCCGGGGGCCGTTTTCATCGGCGTAGCCCATGGCGCCTTCCACCGTGTACCCGACGCAGTCCACCATGCGCACCTTCATCTTAATGTTCTCGCGCACCGTGACCTCCACCGCTTCGGCCGGGATGAATTTGGGCTCGGTAGTCATCACCGTCTTGCCGGTGCCGCTCTGCGGCAGTTCGTCTTTGGCCTGCTCCCGGTCATAGCCGTTTTCGATGTTCGGCAGCACCAGAAGCTCCATGAACTTTTTGATCAGCGTCGATTTGCCGGTGCGGACCGGGCCCACCACGCCGATATAAATATCGCCGTTGGTCCGCTTGACAATATCATCAAAGATATCAAATTTCTCCAAGCTCGCTTCCCCTCCTTATTCTCGAATCGCACTGGTCTGTCCGGGCCGGGGCCAGAATAAGTTTTTACCATCCCTCCCTATCCAGCTTGTTTAATAAATACTATTGCCAATCCGGGATTATGCCAGGATCTGTCTTTTTTACAAAAACGTATATGCGGGAGCGGTATAAATATATGACGCCCTTTTCCATAAATTACTGATTCAACAAAAAAAAGCGCCCGGAGCGCGGTTCGCCCCGGGGCTTTCTATTTCCGAGCCATATTTTCGGTCCAGCTGGCGGCCTCAGTCCTGCTCGCGGGCACGAATCACCAGGCGCAGGGGGGTGCCTTCAAAGCCGAAGGCTTCCCGCAGCTTGTTTTCGAGGTAGCGCTTGTAGGAAAAATGCATCAGCTCCGGGTCGTTGACGAAAAAGACGAAGGTCGGGGGCTTAACTGACGGCTGGGTGACATAGAACACCTTCAGCCGGTTCCCCTTGTCGGTTGGCGGCGGGTTAATCGCCACCGCTTCGCGGATGACCGTGTTGATGACCGAGGTAGCCAGGCGCAGGTAGTACTGGCTCGCGACGGCGTGGATCATCTCCAGCACCCGCCCCACCCTTTGCCCGGTCAGCGCCGACACAAAGACGATGGGGGCGTAGCTGAGGAAGGCCAGTTCCTTGCGGATACTTTGGGTGAAGTGCTCCGCCGTCTTGCTGTCCTTTTCCACCAGGTCCCATTTGTTGACCACGAGGATAACCGCCTTGCCGGCTTCGTGGGCGTAGCCTACAATCTTCTGGTCCTGCTCGGCCACCCCTTCGGTGGCGTTGATGAGCATCAGCACGACATCCGAGCGGTCGATGGCCCGCAGGGTGCGCATCACGCTGTACCGCTCCACCGCCAGGTCAATGCGGCTGCGCCGCCGCAGGCCGGCGGTGTCGATGAAGTTGATCTTCTTCCCTTCCCGCTCAACAACGATGTCGATAGCGTCGCGGGTGGTGCCGGGGATATCGGTAACAATCACCCGCTCCTCCCCCAGGATGGAGTTGATCAAAGAAGATTTGCCCACATTCGGCCGGCCGATTACGGCGACCTTAACCATTTCATCTTCGGTTTCGCTATCGATTTCGGCCGGGAAGAAAGCGATGACCTCATCCAGCAGATCGCCGATGTTGGTGCCGTGCTCGGCCGAAATTGGCAGCGGTTTACCCAGCGACAGGGAATAGAACTCGTAAGCGTGGGTGTTCATATCCCAGTTTTCCATTTTATTCACGGCCAGAACGACCGGTTTTTCCGTCCGCCGCAGAATCTGGGCAACATCCTGGTCGGTCGTCGTTAGTCCTTGCCGGCCGTCAACGACGAAGATGATCACGTTCGCGCCCTCAATCGCAAGCTCCGCCTGCTTGCGGATTTGGGCGGTAAACTCATCCCCTTCGCCCATCTCAATCCCCCCGGTATCGACCAGGGTAAACAAGCGGCCGGCCCACTCGCTGTCGGCGTAAATCCGGTCGCGGGTGATGCCCGGCTCGCTTTCGACGATCGCCAGACGGCGCTGGATAATCCGGTTAAACAAGGTCGATTTGCCGACATTCGGGCGGCCGACGATAGCTACAATCGGTTTCATTCCCCCACCTCCCCGCTGACCTGCTGCCGCAATCCTTTGCCCAGCATGTCCGCTGCTTCCACGCGCACCCCTAAACCGGCGGCTAGTTCATCTATAGTCATGCCGTCTAAAAACACCGTCTCTCCCGCCTTCAGCGCCGCGCCGGGCACAAGGACCAGGTCCCCCAGGTCCCTGCCCCGCAGGGCGTATTCGATATCCTGGCCGGTCAGAAGCCCGGCGACGGTGATTGTCTCCCCGAAATGCCGGTTTGGCACCACCGCCAGGTTCACCCGCAGACCGGGTACGGCATTAAGCTGCTCGCAGATTTCCCGCAGGTACGGGGCGGCGCTCTGTCCGGTCACCAGGGTCACGATCCGCGCCGGGTCGATCGAAGCCGGTAAACGCTTGGCCTGCTTCCTCCACCCCTGCAGCAGCAAGCGGACCAGGCCGATACCGTTCTCCAGCTGGGGGTAGTCGGCATAAGCCTTAGCCGGCGGAATGGCCGCCCCGGCCAAGCCGTAAAACTCGTCAGCGGCAAAGACGAAGGGATAACCCAGGTCACGCTTATACTGCTCCTGCCACTCCTCCACCTGCCGGATCACTTCTGCCGCCTCCGCCGGTAGCACCGGGCGGAGCGGGGTCAGTCCTTCGCGGCAGCGGGTGAGGCCCACCGGGACGATTCCGAGCGACCTGGCCTGGGGCCAATAGCGGGCCAGATCCGCGACCGTGGCCGCCAGATCCGCCCCGTCGTTATAGCCCGGACAAAGGACGACTTGGAAATGAAGCATGATGCCCGCCCCGGCCAGGCGCTCCAGTATCGGACTAAGGTCTGCCGCCCGGGGGTTCCCCATCATCTTCGCCCGCAACGCTGCGTTGGTGGTATGCACCGAGATGTACAGCGGGCTGAGGTGCAAAGCGATGATGCGCTCGATATCCGCCTCCGAGACATTGGTCAGGGTGACGAAATTACCGTGCAACACCGAATACCGGTAGTCGTCGTCCTTCACCTGGAGCGTAGAGCGCATTCCCGGCGGCAATTGGTCGACGAAACAGAAGATACAACTGTTAACACAAAGATCGATGGGGTGCGCCTCCGTCCAGTCGAGCTCCAACCCCAGGTCGGCGTCGTAATCCTTGTCTCCAGCCAGCGTCAGCGTCTTGCCCGCCCGGTCGAGAGTGAGTTCAATGCGGTCGTCCGCCGTCTGGAAGCGGTAATCGATCGGGTCGGCCGGACTCTCTCCCCCAATGGTTAGAAGCCGGTCCCCCGGCTGGATGCCTAAGTTCGCGGCCAGACTACCCGCCCGGACCGCGCTCACCCGTATCGGCTTGTTTTCTGCCTTCGTCACGGAACCCACCCCGTTTATCGTTTCGTCTCAGTTTATTATCCTTGATTCGTGCCCTCCCGTCAACAGAAAACGGCTCCTGGCCCCCAGCCAGCAGCCGCTCGTCGCGGTTTTGCTTCACCCGGGCCACCATCCCGACGAAATCGTGGTAGGTCTGCCAAATCCCCAAGGCCACCAGCGGCCGCCCCAGGGCCACCCAGCCCAGGCCGCGCGATAAGCTCCCGCCGAGGCGCGTGATCAGGTTTACATAGTCGAGGGCGTTCACCATGATCAGGTTCTGCTCCGGAATGCTATAGAGACGTAGGAGGGAACTGATCGCCCGCCGTAAAAAGATCTTGCCGCATTTGAGGCCGATGGCGTACACCGGAACGCCCCGCTCGTCCGCTCCGATGTAGAGCGGGGTGCCGACCTCCCCGGCCACGGTCTTGTCAAACCGGGGCAGAGCCAAAATTACTTCCGGCGGGGGGCGGTGGTCGGAGGGCAAGAGTCCCATGTGAATGGCTGAAGCGAGGATGGACGAGTGCGCGCTGCCGTAGCAGGTATAGAAGATCTTCAGGTGCGTCCGATCCGGCTGTGGCGTTGCCGGGTCGCTGGCGAAAGGCGCCAGGCGGAACCCCTGGGCGAGCGCCGAGAGGCGGGCATAATCCTGCCGTATCGCCCGCAGCACCAGCGGCCGCCCCAGGGACCGCAACCCCAGGCGAACAGAAAGAAAGCCGCCGACATCCAACAAAACGCTGCGGCGGCCGGAAGCATCGATAAAACGCAGGTCGGTCGGCGGGATACCAAACACCCGGGCGATACCGGCAAGCACCCGGAGCGTGACCACCGCCAGGTTCTTGCGGGCCAGGACGAAAACCTCGTTTCCGGCAGCGTCTTCGCCCATGTACAGCCAGTCGCCGTAGTCCCGGGGCGGCACCTGGTCAAAATAGGGCAGCCGCCCCAGTTCCCGGTCGTCCGGCATCCGGTCGGCCGGCAGCATCCCGAGATAGACCGCGGCGGCCACCACCGAAGCGTACGAGCCGGTAAAACAATGGAAGATCAGTTTCATCCCCGGTTCTACTCGTAATCCTCGTCGGAAGGTTCGACCCCTTCCGGCTGGTCCGGCTCTTCGGGCTTAACCGGGTTGGCGTGGGGGGTAAAATTCATGCCCTGCACCTCGGGATTGCGCTCACTCAGTGGGGTTGGGCCGCCCTGCAGGCGTTCGCGGGTCTCGCCGATGACTTCGGCCAGAAACACTGCCAAAAGACCGGCAATGATTACCGCGTCAAAGGCCCCGGCGCCGCCGATCGCGACCGTGCCCGGGATCCCCCTAAAGACGATCTCCGCCCAATGCAGCAGGTCGCTGATGATTATTCCGATGGTGCCAGCGATGAAGGCGGCACGGCGCGAGCGCCCCATCAGATAAGCGATCAGCCCGGCCACGATGGCGAACACATACATCGGCTCCATCAGCATGACTTCGGGCTCGCCCGGCATCACCCGGCCCAGGATGTAGATGGCGACGCCGGTGACGATGGGCGCCAGCACCGCCCGGGTCCGTTCTTTGGTCGTTCCGGCCTTGGTGTACAGATAGCCCGCCAGCACTATGGGTACCAGAGCCCCGCCGGCATTAATCGACACCGCCGGTTCACGCATCAGGTTGATATCGATATAGCTGCCGACGATAATCAGGGCAATAAACGCAAAGGCCGACCGGTCCGTCAGGTGCATCCGGTCCAATACCCGTTCCGCCAGGCCAAAATAGATCAGAACGGCCGCAATGATTAAAGCGATCATTCCTACAGGCATATTCGGCATCGTCTGTGTCCTCCTTATGCTTCCAAACCCGGATTTTGCGTTTATTTTTCCCTTGGGCGGGGGAAATATACGGCCAGCAAAATCCCAGGGTGCAAAGCAGGACTGCGGGGTCCGATAATGAATTCTACTATGTAAGATTAATTCCGGGTATGCATGCCGGATAACGCATATGCAAGCTGGATTAAGGCTAAGGTAAACTTGATTACGGAGGCACAGGATGAGCAAAAAGCTGATCGTCTGCGAAAAACCGAGCGTCGCTGCGGCCATCGCCCAGGTCACCGGCCCGTCGGGCAAACAAGACCGCTATTACGAAAGCGAGCGCTATGTCGTCACCTGGGCGCTCGGGCATTTATTGGAGCTTAGCGACGCCGCCGACTACGACCGCCGCTTCCAGCGGTGGACCATGGCCTCCCTCCCCATTCTGCCGGAAGTGTTTAAGCTCAAGCTGCGGCCCGGCAAAGACACCCAGCAGCAGTTCAATACCATCCGTGACCTGTTTTACCGCCCGGATATCGACGGCATCATCAACGCCTGCGACGCCGGTCGTGAGGGCGAGTTAATCTTCCGCTACCTGTACCGGGCTATCGCCCACCCCAAACCCTGTCAGCGCCTCTGGCTCTCCTCCATCGTCCCGGAAGCCATCGCCAAAGCCATGGCCCGCCTGGAAGACAGCGCCGCCTACGACCGCCTCGCCGCCGCCGCCGAAGCCCGGAGCGAGTGCGACTGGCTGGTCGGCATCAACGCCACCCGGGCCTACACCGTCCGCAACCGTTCACTCCTCCTCCTCGGGCGCGTCCTCACCCCCACGCTGGCCATGATCGTCCGGCGCGAAGCGGAGATTTTGGACTTTAAGCCCCGCGACTTTTGGGAGGTCTGGGCGGATTTCGAGAGTGACAGCGCTTACCGCGGCCAGTGGCACAACGCCGACGGCAACCGCTGTTTTGACCCCGACCAGGCCCGCCAAATCGCCGCCAAAGTCGACCAGGCCACCGGCAAGATTACCAAGCTCGAGCGCAAGGAAGTCCGGCAGCCCGCGCCGCTGCTGTATAACCTGACCGACCTGCAGAAGGAAGCCAACCGCCGTTATCATTATTCCGCCAGCAAGACCCTCGGTCTGGCCCAGAAACTATACGAGGGGAAAGGCCTGATTACCTACCCCCGCACCGACTCTAACTACCTCACCAAGGAGGTCTTCGCCGAAGTCCCCCAGGTCCTCTCGGCCCTCAACCATCCACCCTTTGCCGCCGCCGTAG
>CAZHIT010000107.1:0-8449 GCA_964533125.1 uncultured Candidatus Sumerlaeota bacterium | reverse complement strand
CAAACATCGGACGGGATCACCGCCCAATGTTTGCCTATATCCATTGTAAACAGGAACCGCGACGGTGTCAAGCAGGAAAGTAAGGCGCGCGGGGGATGGCCGCCCCAATTGAAGACTGGTTTTTCGGTTAGCTGCCGAATCAACACCCGTCCCCTGTTCAAGCAGACATACTTGCACTAATAATCCTTGCGTTCCCCTCTCTGACGGTTATGCGAAATTAGCATGGACCGCCAGCATGTTTACACTATGTTTATACCGCCTGAGCTATAATCAAACCGAAGGAGGTGAGCATATGGCAGTTCTGCTCATGGTCTTTTTCGCGGGCACGATTCTCGGGGGTTATCTCCTGATGTGCCGTCTGGATCAGTTCATCGACCGAGGCGGATTCGTCCGGGAACCGGAAGCCGCTACCGAAAAGGAAATTTTGTTATACGGCGACCGGAAAACGATCACCGAAATCGGCCGCGCTCTGGACGATGCCGCCATTACCTACGACTGTACAACTGAGCCCGCCATCAGGGGCAGTACCACTTATCACTGGATTGGCGCATGTTCCGGGGATGATCTCGATAACATCCTTATTTGCCTGTCGGCCAAGCGAAAGAATCACCAGATCCGAACCATAGCCAAATGCAATGACCGAACCTATGAAACTATCTTCCAGCAAACCGGTGTCGCGGTAATCCTCCCAAACGAGGTAGCCGCGTACCGGATCCTGGCCTGCCTGAAAGGGTGAAACTAAGAAAATGGTCTTTTTTGGGAAAATCAAAGCTGATTCCATCCAGTTGATTGCGCTCGGATTCGCCCTGATCATCTTTTTGGGGGCGATTCTCCTGTCCCTCCCGGTCGCCAACCGGGACGGCGCAATGCTACCGTTTATTGACGCTTTGTTTACTGCCACCTCCGCTGCCTGCGTGACCGGACTGGTCGTCTATGATACCTATACTCAATTTACCTTCTTTGGTCAAATAGTGATTATCAGTCTGATTCAAATCGGCGGGCTGGGTTTTATGACCGTTGCCACTCTCTTTTTTATGGTTTTTCGGCGTAAAATCGGTCTGGCCGAGCGAGGGCTTTTGGTCGAGACGGTCAATGCCTTCCAACTTGGCGGCGTCGTGCGGCTGATTCGGCGGGTCCTGATTGGCACGGCGCTGATCGAAGGGGTCGGGGCCATCTTGCTGGCGATTCGTTTCATACCCCAGATGGGAATGAAGACCGGCCTTTACTACGCAATATTTCACGCGATATCTGCCTTCTGCAACGCAGGCTTTGACCTGATGGGCCGATATGAGCCCTACACCTCGCTCATCCCGTATCAAAGCGATATCCTGGTTAACCTGGTGATCATGTCCCTGATTGTGATCGGTGGATTAGGCTTTGTGGTTTGGAACGATATCGCAGAGCACAAAGGTCGTTATGCGCTATACCACCTGCATTCGAAAATTGTGCTGTTGGTGACCTTCCTTCTGATAATAACCGGTGCAATCCTGTTTTATATCATGGAGAAGGACCATACTCTCGCTGGCATCCCGCCGCTAGGGCAGCTGCTGGCTTCCCTCTTCCAGTCGGTCACACCCCGCACCGCCGGGTTTAACTCAGTTGATATCGGCGCTCTGAGCGAGGGTGGTATAGTTCTTACCATGTTGCTGATGCTGATCGGGGCGTCACCTGGCTCCACCGGCGGCGGGGTCAAGACGACAACCGTAGCGGTCATCCTCCTGGCAACACTGTCCTACATCCGCAATGAGGAAGACATGAACATCTTCCATCGTCGTCTGGAGAGCAGTATTCTCAAGCGCGCCTATTGCAGTGCGACCATTTATGTTACCCTATCTCTTATCGGCATCCTCTTGCTGATTACGACGCAAGGCTTGCCGGTGAAGGATGTGGTCTTTGAGACCCTGTCCGCTATTGGCACGGTGGGACTATCGACCGGGATCACCCGGGATTTGAACACCCTGTCCCGTCTAATCATTGCCTTGCTCATGTATGCCGGGCGCGTCGGCACTCTGACCCTGGCCATGGCGATAATGGCGCGAACCACGAAAAAAAATAGCTTGCGCAATCCCGAGGAAAAGGTCATTATTGGATAAGGGGGATAAAACATGAAGACCATACTGGTTATCGGTATTGGCCGTTTTGGTACGCATCTGGCCACCAAGCTAGCGGAACTGGGCAATGAAGTCATGGTGGTTGACCGGGAAGAAGAGCGGATTAATGCGCTCCTCCCCTTCGTCACCCGCGCTCAGATTGGGGATTGCATGGACGAAAACCTGCTTCGTTCCTTGGGCGTCGGGAATTTTGACCTCTGCTTCGTCTGCATCGGTACCAATTTTCAAGCCTCGCTGGAAATCACTTCTTTACTCAAAGAGTTGGGGGCAAAATACGTGGTTTCCAAAGCGGACCGAGCCATCCACGAAAAATTCCTGTTGCGCAACGGCGCCGACGAGGTTATCCACCCCGAACGGGATATGGCGCTGCGGGCAGCGCGGAAGTACAGCGCACGCAATGTCTTTGACTATTTTGAGTTAACTGATGAATTTTCAAGCTTTGAAATCGGGGTGCCGGAGGCCTGGATTGGCAAGAGCCTCAAACAGATTAATGTCCGCTCCAACTACCATATCAATATCATCGCGATCAAGGAGAACGGGAGGATCATCCCCGTCACCAATGCGGACCAGGTGTTTACCCCAGACACGCATCTGATCGTCGCTGGCAACGCCAAAGATTGCGCCCCCGTGCTGAGCTTGAGATAGCCGGCCGCGGGACTCCCGCCATAGGAGGTGGCAGTGGGTTGACCGCCAAAAAGAAAACGAACGAGTCCCTCTATTCCACCCTGAAAACGCTGCTGGTGCTGGTGCTCTGCCTGGCTGTCTCGCTCATCATCGCCTGGCTGGGAGTCGACAAGGAAAGCATCATCATGGTCTTTCTGCTCGGCGTCCTGTTCGTGCCCATCCTGACCAATGGGTATGTGTATGGTCTCGTTGCCTCCGTCGCCAGCGTGATCCTGTTCAACTTCTTCTTCACGGAGCCTCAGTACAGCTTTCGGATTTACAGCGCGCTGGATGTAATATTGCTGGTATTCTTCCTGGTAACGGCGGTTGTCTCGGGAACGATCACCACCCGCCTGCAAGAACAGATGAATATCTCGCACCAGAGTAAGTTGACAGCACGGTTACTGTATGAAGTAGCGGAAGGGTTCCTCCATGTCACGGGCAAACGCAATATCGTTTTGCGGGGCATAAAATATATTTACGATAATGCCGGGTTTGCGAGCCGGGTCGTCCTCACCGAAGATGACCAGGAGTATTGCGGTGAAGCGCCTGCCCGCTCGCTGGCGGAAGGGCTTACCATCCCGATCCAGGGAACCTCTTCCCAGATTGGGTCGATCACCTTGGAGTGCGGCCGAAACGATTTGACTTTCCAGCAGGAACTGATGGTGAAAACCGTAGCGACCCAGCTTGGCACGGCTCTGGAGCGGGAGTACAGCTATCACGAACGTGAAGAAATCCGGGTAGCTATGGAGCGGGAGCGGCTGCGCAGTACTCTGCTGCGCTCGGTGGCGCACGACTTGCGCACCCCGCTCACCGCGCTTTCCGGCGCCAGCTCACTGCTCGCGGGCGAGTTTGACCAGTTGTCGGTGGAAGAACAAAAAAAGCTCGCCACCGACATCAGCGAGGAAATGATCTGGCTGACCAATCTGGTCGAGAATATCCTGAACATGACGCGGATCCGGGAAGGAAGATTCGTGTTGCAAAAAGAAGACGAAGTAGTGGATGACGTGGTCAATGAAGCTCTTTCGCATCTGGCACGGATACTAGAGTACCGTCAACTGGAGGTCTCGCTGCCGGACGAAGTAGTTTCGCTGCCGATGGATGGCAAACTGGTAGTGCAGGTGCTGGTAAACCTGCTCGACAATGCCGTTAAACACACGCCACCCGAAAGCTGCATTGGGCTTAAGGTCAGCGTCAGCGGAAATGATGCCGTATTTGAAGTCCGGGATAACGGCCGGGGCATCGACCCGGGGATCATGGATAAACTGTTTGAAGGATTTACGCCGCAGAAGAACAAGATCGTGGACGGTAAACGCGGCATGGGGCTGGGCCTGGCCATATGTAAGGCAGTGGTGGAAGCACACGGCGGGATAATCCGGGCGGAAAACCAGACGGCCGGCGGAGCCCGTTTCGTATTTACTCTGCCAATGGGGGTGAGTGAGAATGACCGATGAACTCAGCGCCCTGGTGATCGAAGACGACAAATACATCGCGAACTTCATCGCCGTTTCACTGAAAAAGGAAGGCTACAAGGTCATGCGCGCCGAAAGCGCCGACGAAGGCCTGTTTGTGTTTGCCTCCAATCACCCCGAGGTCGTCTTGCTCGACCTGGGCCTGCCGGATAAGGATGGCCTGGAGGTTATCCGGGAAATCCGCAATTTTTCCAATACCCCCATCCTCGTGGTCTCGGCCCGGGGGCAGGAAAAAGAAAAGATCGAGGCCCTGGACCTGGGGGCGGATGACTACATCACCAAACCCTTTCATATGGGTGAACTGCTGGCACGTATCCGGGTAGTCAGACGAAAGCTGCAGAAGCAAGCAATACCTGCGTCGGCATCAGTCTTCCACTGCGATTATCTGACCGTGGATTATGAAAAACGCAAAGTCTTCGTGGACGACAATGAGGTTCACCTTACACCTATGGAATACAAACTTCTTCTGCTGATGATCGCTAACCAGGGGAAGGTCCTCACGCATAACTATATCGTCAAGGAAGTCTGGGGCTACGCCGAGACCGGGGATACGAAGACCATTCGGGTGTTTATGGCCAAGCTGCGCCGCAAGATCGAGAAGGATATTGCCAAGCCCCGCTTCATCCTGACCGAGGTTGGGGTGGGGTATCGTTTCGCGGACGAGTAGCTTGAGCGTACTAGTACAATGCCCCATGCCCCGCTAAAAGGTGCAACAAAAAACCACAGCAAGCCTTACGGCAGCTGTGGTTTCTGCTTACAACTGGTCGGAGTGAGTGGACTCGAACCACCGGCCTCTTGAACCCCATTCAAGCGCTCTACCAAACTGAGCTACACCCCGTCAACAAAGCATTATTATTATAGCTTATTTTGCCCGGAAATGCAAGGGAGCATTTTGCCAAAACCGGCCGTTTTTACGCCGCCGAACCGCCGTTCCCGAGGTTAAATTTGGCATGGATCGCCGCCACGGCCTGATTGGCGTATTTTTCCTGAATCAGGCAGGAAATCTTAATTTCCGAGGTGCTGATCATTTCGATATTGATGCCCTCATCCGCGAGCGCCCTAAACATCTTGGCCGCGACGACCGGATTGCCCCCGAGACCGGCACCGACGATGGAGACCTTGGCCACGCTGTCGTCGTACACCACGCCTTTGGCGCCGATAACCGCCCCCAAACGCTGCATCGTCTGCACCGCCTGGCGCAGGTCGTCCGCCGCAACGGTGAAGGAAATGTCGTTAATCAACTCCCGCTGGATGCTCTGAATAATCATGTCCACCGTGACCTGGGCTTCGGCCAGGGCTTCAAAGACCTGACAGGCAACCCCCGGACGGTCCGGAACCTCCAATATCGCCAGTTTGGCTACCTTGCGGTCGCAGGTAACCCCGCTGACCACCAGTTCTTTTTCCACCTTGTCGACCTCCTTCACGATAGTCCCCGGGTTTTCGGTGAATGTGGAGCGCACATGCACGACGACATTATAGTGTTTGGCGTATTCCACCGCCCGGGGCTGCAGCACCACCGCGCCCAGGCTGGCCATCTCCAGCATCTCGTCATACGAAATGGTCGCGAGCTTGCGGGCGTCCGGGATGATGCGCGGGTCCGCGGAGTAGACTCCGTCCACATCAGTGAAAATCTCGCACACATCCGCCGCGAGCGCGGCAGCAAGGGCCACGGCGGTGGTGTCCGAACCGCCCCGCCCGAGGGTAGTTATGTCGTTATTTTCGTTAATCCCCTGGAAGCCGGCAACGATAACGATTTTACCCAGGGCGAGTTCTGCCCGGATGCGCTCCGAATCGACGCTGACGATGCGCGCCTTGGTATGTACTTTGTTCGTCAGGATGCCGACCTGAGCCCCGGTCAGGGAGATGACCGGGCAGCCTTGGTCCTGGATGGCCATAGACAAAAGCGCGATGGATACCTGCTCGCCCGTGGAGATAAGCATATCGATCTCCCGCTTGGACGGGTTCTCGGTCACCTTAGCGGCCAGATCCAGGAGTTCATCGGTCGTATCGCCCATGGCCGAAACCACGACCACAACCTCGTTCCCCTGCTCCCGGGTATTTATCACCCGCCGGGCGACATTCTTGATTTTCTCCGGGGTAGCCACCGAGCTGCCCCCGTATTTTTGCACGATCAGCGCCATCTTTTCTCCCCCCGCCTAAATCTCTGCTTCGCCGTCTTCATTCTTCCGTAATGACCGCGCCCTGGTTGTTGACCGGGGCCTGGATGATCTGGCTCTGCACTCCGGCCTGAGCGAAGGCCTGCTGCATCGCCTGCCCCACAGCGCCGATATCCCCGTCCGAAAACGCGATCACCGAGGGCCCCGAACCACTGATAACCACCCCGGCGGCGCCCGCCTGCTTAGCGGCGGCAAAGACCGCATCCAGGCCGGGAATCAGCTTCGCCCGGTAAGGCTGGTGCAGGCGGTCATCCATCACCACCGGCAGGAGGTGCGTCTTCCCGGTCAGGATCGCGGCCACCAACAGCGAGGAACGACTGACATTGAATACCGCGTCCTGGAGGCTGACTTCCTTCGGCAGGATGCGCCGGGCCTCCGCCGTCGAGAGGTGGAAGGCCGGGACGGCGACGACCGCCCGCATTTTCTCCGGGAAGGCGGCCTTGATGTAATGCACCCGCTCGCCAAGGAGGCAGGAGATGGTCATCCCGCCCACCAGGGCTGGGGTAACATTGTCCGGGTGCCCTTCGAGCTGGTTCGCGAGGTCAAGCATCGCATCGAGGCTTAAGTGCCCGCCGCTGAGGCGGTTCGCGGCCACGACGCCCCCGACGATGGCGGCGGCGCTGCTGCCCATGCCCCGGGCGATGGGGATGCGGTTAGTCAGGTGGATTTGCAGCCCGGCCGGGGTGTAGCCGACGGTCCGGAACACCCGGTTGGCGGCCTGGGTCACAATATTCGCTTCGGTCCGGGGCAGGAACTTCTCCCCTTCGCCGCTCACCTGGATGGATAAACCCTGTTTGGTCTCGGCCATCGCCACTTCGTTGCAATAATCCAAAGCCATCCCCAAGACATCAAACCCGGGACCAAGGTTTGCGGTGGTCGCCGGTACTTTCACTCTGATCATGCGTCATTCTCCTTCTCTATACTCTTCTCCGGCCGCCTATTCTCCCGCCAGGCGGATAAGGTTTGCGATCTCTTTTACGCTCTCCATCCGGTCAATCTGAGCGAGGGCTGCCTGCATTCTCCCCTCGCTGGCAAGGTCGGTCACCAGGACTACCTCCGCCACTCCGTCCTCTACCTTCTTTTGCAGCACACGGGAGAGGTTGATGCCCTCATCCCCCAAGGCCCCGGTGATTCGGGACAGCACCCCGGCCTGGTCCGCGACCAGCAGGCGCAGGTAATAGCGGGAGGCAACCTCGTCCATACCAGCAGAGGCAGCCTCGGCCCAGCAGGTGCAGCTCAGCTCGTTATTAATATGATGCCCCAGGTCACGGGCGGCGTCGATAACATCCGCCACCACCGCGCTCCCGGTCGGCAGGCTGCCGGCCCCACGCCCATAAAACATCAGATTGCCCACCGCGTCGCCGCGGACCCAGATGGCGTTGTACACGTCGTCCACCGATGCAAGCGGGTGTGCCGCGGGCAGGAGCGCCGGGTGGACCCGCACCGCCAGTCTGTCTCCGCGTTTTTCGGCGATCCCTAGCAGCTTGACGGTGTACCCTAGTTCCCGGGCGTAGGCAATATCGGCCTTGCTGATCCGGCTGATCCCTTCCCGATAGATGTCCGTGAGGTGAACCCGCTGGTTAAAGGCGGCCGAAGCCAGGATGAGGATCTTGTAGGAAGCGTCGTAGCCGTCCACATCCGCTGTCGGGTCGCTTTCGGCGTATCCCAAAGCCTGGGCTTCGCGCAGGACGTCGGCAAACTCCTTGCCTTCCTTGGTCATTTTGGTCAGTATGTAATTGGTCGTCCCGTTGATAATCCCCATCACCGCTTCCAAGCGGTTCGCGGCCAGGCACCGCTTCAGCGGCCGGATAACCGGGATGCCGCCGCCGACGCTGGCCTCGAAGAAAACCTCCACGCCGTGTTCCCGGGCCAGGTCGAAGATTTCGGCCCCGTGCTTGGCGATCAATTCTTTATTGGCGGTGACCACCTGTTTACCCGCCCGGATGGCCCGGCTAATGATCCCGCGACCACCGAGATCTACACTCTTCCCCTCCACGACGATCCGGATGTCCGGGTCCTCGATAAC
>CAZHIT010000106.1:2046-8478 GCA_964533125.1 uncultured Candidatus Sumerlaeota bacterium | reverse complement strand
CAGTCGGGGGCGAAGGGGCAGACCGCATACACCCCAGCCCTGCCGCTGTTTAGGGCGCTGGATAAAGCGCTCCAGATGATGGAGGCGGAGGGGCTGGCGCAGATCTTCCGGCGGCACGCGACCCTGGGCCGGGCGTTGCGGCAGGGGATTAGGGCGCTTGGCCTAAAGCTCTTTGCCGGGGAGGCGGCTTCGGATACGGTGACGGCTGTGGTTATGCCAGAAGGCGTGAGCGTGAAAGATCTGCGCCGGATGCTGCGGGAGGAGTACGGGGTCACCGTCGCCGGGGGGCAGCAGGCGCTGGAGGGGAAGATTATCCGCATCGGGCACCTGGGTCATATTGGACCGTTGGGGATCATCGCCACTGTGGCGGCAATAGAGATGAGCCTGCGGCGGCTGGGGTACCCGGTGGAGCTAGGCCGGGGCGTGGCGGCGGTGCAGCAAGGGATTATGGAGGAGGCTGAGTAAAATGAAAGTAATTGTGACGGAGCCGATTGCGGAGGTTGGGATAGAGCGGCTGCGGCAGGGAGCGGAAGTGGACCTGCAGTACGGGCTGAAACGGGAAGAGCTGCTGGCGATAATCGATGCCTACGACGCCCTCATCGTGCGGAGTTACACCATTGTGGATGAAGAACTGCTGGCCCGGGGAAGCCGGCTGAAGGCAGTGGGGCGGGCGGGCAACGGGATCGACAATATCGACCTCGGGAGTGCAACCCGGCACGGGGTAGTGGTGATCAACAACCCGGACGGGAACAGCATCTCGGCCGCAGAACACACTATCGGATTATTGTTGGCCCAAAGCCGGTACATCCCGCAGGCAACCGCTTCGCTGAAGAACGGCAAGTGGACGCGCAAAGGCTTTGAGGGGGTGGAACTGTTCCGCAAGACGGTGGGAATCATCGGCTTTGGCCGCATTGGGGCGCTGGTGGCGACCAGATTGCTGGCCTTCGGCATGAAGGTGATCGCCTACGACCCTTATGTGGCGCTGGAGCGGTTTGAGCAGTACGGGGCGGAACGGGCGGAAACCCTGGCGGAGCTGTTGAAGGTGGCCGATTTTATCACCATCCATACGCCGAAGACGGAAGAGACCTACGGGATGATCGGCGAAGAAGAGCTGAAGCTGGTGAAGCCGACGGTGCGGGTGGTGAACTGCGCCCGCGGGGGGCTCATCAACGAGGCCGCGCTGTATGCGGCGCTGAAGGAAGGCCGAATTGCGAGCGCGGCCCTGGATGTGTTTGACGCGGAGCCGAACAGCGACAGCCCGCTGTTTACCCTGCCGAATGTGACCGCCACGGCGCACATGGGGGCTACTACAGTGGAAGCCCAGGACAATGTGAGCGACGGCGTCGCCCAGCAGGTGCTGAGCGCTCTTAAGGGGGAGGCGGTGCCGAACGCAGTGAATCTGCCCTCCCTGCCGACGCAGGAGCTGCAGGTATTGCAGCCGTACATTGACCTGGCCGAAAAGCTCGGCAAGCTGTACTACCAAATGCACCGCGACCCGGTGCAGGAAGTGGAGGTAAGCTGCCTCGGGGAACTGGCGGAAAAAGACACGAAGATGATTACTCTGGCTTTTCTTAAGGGTCTGCTCGAGACGGTACAAAAAGAGCGCGTCAACTACGTTAACGCGCCGCTCTTGGCCGCCGGGCGGGGGATGCGGGTGACCGAAAGCCGGAACAAAGATGCGACCGGATACCCCAATCTGCTGCGCTGCCGGGTGGTGGGGGCGAAGGGGGAAGCGGTGTATGCCGGGACGGTCTTTGGGCGGGATGAACAGAAAATCGTCGAGGTGATGGGCAATAAGGTCGATGTAACCCCGACGCCCTATATGCTTATCGTGGAAAACCGCGATGTGCCGGGGATGATCGGCAAGGTGGGCACGATTTTGGGTGAATGCCAGGTGAATATCGCCTCGATGCAGGTGGGGCGGCAGCATGTGGGCAGCCAGGCGATGATGATTTTGAATGTGGACGATGTGGTGGGTCCCGACGAACTGGCGCGGATACGGGGGGCGGCCGGGATTGTAGGCGCCCGGTTTATACGGTTGTAGGGTGTGGGGCTGCAGGATGTTGGCTTTGGGCTTTATCGGCGCGGAAGGACAAAGGGGCGGGGGGCCAGATTGCCGCTTTGGTCTGCGGGCCTCACAATGATGTGAACCGTACTGACACAAACAATCATAAACTTTCAGTCCTCCGTCGACTGGCGGCGGTGGAGGCAGCGCGGGGGATGGGATAACGAAAACAAGGAGTCGTGGACGAGATTGCCGCGTCGCTTCGCTCCTAGCAATGACGTTAACCATACTCTGGCCAATAACTCTAAACTTTCAGTCCTCCGCCGAGTGGCAGCGGGGGGCCAGATTGCGGCATCGGTCTGCGGGTCAACCCGCGATGACGTAATCCAAACCCGGTTCTAGAAAAAGTTAGAAGAGGAGGGGAAACGATGAGTCACTATGGTTTGATCCGCGACCGCCTGGGTTATGCGGCGGCGCTGGGGGAGACGGATATCGAAGGGGCGATTGAGTACGCCTGGGCGCAGGGCTTCCGGGCGGTGGAGCTGAACGCGAACGTGCCGGAGTTTTTCCCGGAGCGGTATCCGGCGCCACGGCGGCGGGAGATCAGGAAGTTCGCTGAAGCGAAGGGGATCAGCCTGTCGTTTCACGCGCCGGAAGATATCTGCCTGATCCATCTGCACGAAAGCGTCCGCTTGGCTGGTCTTGCGCGGCTGAAGGAAGTGCTCGATCTGGCCGGGGATATCGGGGCCGGGCGGGTGACCATTCACATTGGCAACAGCGTCTATTTCACCTATGAGACCGGGAAGCAGCATTTGTACCAGGTCTATCCGGTGGAGTTCCGGCGGATTCTGCGGTCGTCGCTAGTGGAAATCCGGGACTACGCGGCGGGGAAGACTTTACCCTGCATCGAGAACGTTAACTACTTCGGGAAGCTGGTGGTGCAGGAGGTTTTGGCCGAAATGCTGCCGGAGGGGGGGCTGTACCTCACCTGGGACTGGGGTCATTCCTTCAACAACCCGGAGCAGACGGAGTTTATGGAAAGTCACATCGAGTATGTGCGCAACTGCCATGTGCATGACCACGATGGTAAGAGTGACCATTTGGCGCCGGGGAGCGGCCAGATCGATTTTAAGGCGTTCTTTAACCGCCTGCGGGGGAACGACGCCAGTTTCATTATCGAGGTCCGGCCGCGGGAGAGGGCCTGTGTGGGGCGGGAGCGGATCTGCACCATCCTGGAGGGAATGGAATAAGGGCCGGGAGCAATACGCGGAATAACGCCCGGAAAAATACCAGATCCCCGGCTAGCCGGGGATCTGGAGATGATTGAAACGATTATTGGATCCGCCTTTGGTCCGGTTTTTGTAGCGTTCGAACCCGAGGGCGAAGAAAACGACCGCGACTTCGATGACAGCGGCAAGGGCGAGACAGCAAAAGAACTCAGAACAGCTGCACATTGGTTCTTCACCTCGCTCTGCTATATTGGGAACTAACTCCCCCCTGGGATGTCGCAGCATAGGCCGGCGGCGATTTCAGGGTGCGGTGGTTACCGATACATTTTCTCAATATAATTATACAGGAAATCGTCACCGGTTTCCTGTGCGGCGGCCGGGAGATTTTCGACAGTCGGACGGCGCCTGGACCGGCGGCCTGTGGACCCGTTTTGACGGCCTGCTTATGGGTAATTCCTGTTATCAACTATTAAGCCTTTGACGGATCAGGCTTGGAAAAATGGGGCTTAGCATTAACGAAGGACTTCCGGAGAAAGTCGGTTTGATGTGTAGAATCTTGTCGAAATGTGTCGGAATATTTCTGGAGAGCCGGCTGGGGCGAGGGAGAAAAGTGCCGTGATCAGCGGTTTTGGGGCAGGGATTAACCGCCCGGCGCCGAATATGGCAGGGAGAGAGCAGTCCGGGAGGGATGAGCATGGCCCGGAGGACGATTGGGTTTCTCCCTGCGCGGCTGAATCGGGATGTGGATCGGTGGCTGACCGGGCTCCGGCCGGCGATGGTTGGCACTGGAGTGGCGACGGCGAACCGTGGTTCCGTGTGCCCAACGGAGTTTATTAGTGTTGGTCAGCCTGTGACCCCTACCGAATGGCAGGGGTTTCCCTTTGCCTTTTTCCCGTGCGTTTGACTGGGATCAGAATAGGTGGAAGCGAGGGATACCGGTAACGCCGGGAGCAAACAATACCGGCAGCCGGCACAAGCCCCGGATCTGCGTCAATTGTTTGGCCGGAACGGGAGCAAGGCTGGCTAAGGAGGAGAAAGAATGGCGAAAGTGAAAGCGCACCATGTCCAATGTGAGTTTTGCCACGCGGTTCTGTACGTCCATCCGGAGGCGCAGGTTTGTCCGCGGTGCCTGCAGGCGGGGATGCTGGGGTGGGTGAATGACGCCATCCCGGAGGTGGAGGTGGAGGCAGAGAAGGTGGAGACGGCCCCGGAGGAGAGTGAAGGGTAAAGGTAGGCTGGGGTCAGGGTCAAACCAGGATCGGCAGGGTTAGTATTCTATCGTTGTCCTTGGGAATGACAGAGGTGGAAAGGGAGGCGGGAGGATGAACATTGACCGGGCTGGGTTGATTGAGTTCTGCCGGGACCTGATCCGCGAGCCCAGTCCGTCCGGGGCGGAGGGAGCGGTGGCGGCGCGGGTGGCTGAGCGGCTGAAGGCGATGGGCTGTGACGCAGTCTGGGTTGATCCTTACGGCAGCGTGGTGGGACAGGTGAAAGGCACCGGCGGCGGCCCGTCCATCCTCTTTGACGGGCATCTGGATACCGTCCCGGTCAGCAACCCAGAGCAGTGGCCGCATAATCCCTTTGGCGGAGAGATCGCGGATGGGCGGATTTATGGCCGCGGGGCCTCGGATATGAAGGGGGCGGTCGCGGCGATGGTGTACGCGGTCGGGACGCTGGCCGGTAAGTCGGCGCGCCCCGCCGGGGACGTGTATTTCTGTGGGTCGGTGCAGGAGGAGATTTTCGAGGGGATCGGCCTGGGGAAGGTAATGGAGCAGGTTCGGCCGGACTTCGTGGTGATTGGCGAGGCCTCGGAGCTGAACCTGAAGATCGGTCAGCGCGGGCGGGCGGAGATAATCGTCCAGGCCAAGGGTAAGACGGCCCACTCGGCTAACCCTAAGCTCGGGGTCAACGCGGTGTACCGCATCCTGCCGGCGCTCTTGGCCGTGCGCTCCATGCCGTTGGGGCAGCACCCGGTTCTGGGGGACGCGATAATTGAGCTGACGGACATCATTTCGTCACCCTATCCCGGCGCTTCGGTAGTACCGGACCTCTGCCGGGCGACTTTCGACCGCCGGCTGCTCGTCGGCGAGACTCCGGAGAGCGTACTCGGGGCGATCAACGAGTCTCTATCGGCTCTGCCAGCGGAGGATGGGCAGGCAGTGGCCGAAGCCAGACTTGCGGTGGATACGACGCGCTGCTACACGGGGGAGACCATCGGTGGGGAGCGGTTCTTCCCGGCCTGGGTGTTTGGGCCGGAGACCCCGCTGGTGCAGGAGGCTCTCGCGGCTCTGCGGGGCCTGGGGCAGAATCCCGGGATTACGACCTATTCGTTTTGCACCAACGGTTCGCACAGCGCCGGGATTGCCGGGGTGCCGACCATCGGCTACGGACCGTCGCGGGAGAACCAGGCGCACGTGGTGGATGAGTATGTGGAGATTGAGCAGCTGGAGCGGGCGACGGCGGGGTATTTGGCGATTGCGGCCAGGGTGGCGAGGCTGCCGGAGTAGGGAGTAATGGATCATGCGGGTCACCGGGGATCAAGCAGGATACCGGGATCAAGCAGGGTTATCGGGAGCAGCAGATGCAACGGGTCAAGCAGGTCACCGGGGATCAAGCAGTATCCAGGGATCAAGCGGTTCTATCGGGATCAGCAGGAGCAGCGGATCAAGCAGGTCACCGGAGATCATACAGGCTATCGGGATCAGCGGGAGCTACGGATCATGGATGTCAAGCAGGGTTATCGGGATCAAGCAGGTCACCGGGATCAAGATGTTTTCCCGGGAGCATGAAGGTCACACAGGAGCAACGAAACAAAATTAAAAAGGGAGGCAGAACAATGAAAATCGAAGAAAAACTGGTGGAACTGGGCTGGCCGTTGGGCGAACCGCAGAAACCGGCGGGACTGTATAAGCCGGCCATCCGTACCGGCAACCTGGTGTATACTTCCGGGCAGGGTGTGCGCCGGGAGGGCGGGAAGGAACTGCGGGGCCACCTGGGGCAGGAGCTGACGGTGGAAGACGGGTACCTGGCGGCGCGCTACTGCATCCTGAACTGCCTCAGCGCCATCAAAGGCGTCATCGGGGATTTGGACAAGGTCGTCCGGGTGGTGAAGATTCTGGGCTTCGTGAACAGCGCGCCGGGGTTTGACCAGCAGCCGAAGGTGATCAACGGCGCGTCGGAGCTGCTGCGCGACCTGTA
>CAZHIT010000106.1:0-1964 GCA_964533125.1 uncultured Candidatus Sumerlaeota bacterium | reverse complement strand
GGGGTTAATGAACTCCCGGCGAAGACGGCGGTGGAAATCGAAATCATCGTGGAAGTTGCCGATTAACATGCCGATTACCGTTTATGCCTATAAGTGGGACGGAAGTCTGAAGTATCACTGGCCGGGGGAGATAATCCGCCAGGACAAAACTGAAACCGTGGTGGAGGGGGCTTTCCGGCGGGAGTACCGGACGGAGTACTGCCATTTTTTGGCCGGGGACAAGACGGTGGAGTACTACCCCCGGGATACCTGGTACAACGTGTGTCAGATTTTCCGAAACGGCACCGAACTGCTGGGGGTGTACTGCAACCTGTCGACCCCGGCGGTGCAGCAGGGGAAATCGCTGACGTACATTGACCTGGAGCTGGATTTGTTTATCTATCCGGACGGCCGGATGATTGAGCTGGATGCGGCGGAGTACAAGCGTCTGGCCGCGAACGGTCTGCCGGCAACGGCGGCAGCCGAAGCGGAGGAGCACTGGCAGGAGATGCTGCGGCAGGTAGAAGCGCGGACGGGCGCGTTTGCAGTGATCGGTCCCGGCCAGAGCGAGCAGACTTAGGGAGCAGCGGCTCCGGTTACAAGTTATACCTGGAATTACGAAGGAGGTCAGCGTATGTCCCGCTACGGCCACCTGTATACTCCGATGATGGAGTACGCCCAACCTACCCCAATTGGCCGGCTACTGGCGAGCCACCGGCCGGATGCCATCCAACTGACCGGGGGCGACCCGGACCCGGACTATTTCCCCCGAGAAGAGATCAAATCTATCACCGCGTACATCATGGATAACGAAGCTGAGGCGGCGCTGCAGTACGGGGACCCGGCCGGCCACCCGAAGCTGCGGGAGCAGATTGTGCGGATCGCGAACTCCAAGCAGCAGGGCGCCAGCATCGAAAAGGTAATGGTGGTGAACGGTTCGGCTGAGTCCTTTGACCTGATGTGCAAGGTTTTCGTGAGTCCGGGGGATACCATCCTGATCGAGGAGCCGACTTATTCGGGCGCGGTGGCATCGTTTAAGGCGCACGGCTGCCGACTGGTGCCGGTACCGATTGACGAGTATGGGATCATCCCGGAAATGGTGGAGCAGAAGCTGGCGGAACAGAAAGCGGCCGGAGTAACCGTTAAGTTTATGTATGTTCTCCCTACCTACCAGAACCCGACCGGGGTGACCCTGCCGCTTGGGCGGCGGCGGGAACTGCTGGCGATCGCCAAAAAGTACGGGACGGTTATCCTGGAGGATGACGCCTATATTGAGTTCCGCTATGAGGGTGAGGAACTGCCGACCCTGAAGGCCCTGGATGACGCTGGCCTGGTGGTCTATACCACAACTTTCTCGAAAACCTTCGCGCCGGGCACGCGCTTGGGGTGGATTGTGGCCGAGCCGGAGCTGATCCGCGGCCTGACCCTGGCCAAGACGGTCACTTCGCTGATGGCGAGCCCGCTGACCCAGGCGATGGCGGCGGAGTTCGCCCGCCGGGGGGACCTGAGGCGGCAGATAGATACATCGGTGGGTATCTGCCGGGGGCGGCGGGACGCGATGCTTTCGGCGCTGGCGCAGTATATGCCGCCGGGAGTGACCTGGACCAGCCCGCAGGGCGGGTACTTCCTCTGGCTGACCGTGCCGGAAGGGCGCATCGACGGTTTGGCGCTGCTCCGGGGCGCGGTGGAAACCGGGGTTACCTACCGGCCGGGGCCGATTTGCTATGTCACACCGGGCAAGGGGTATAACCAACTGCGCCTGGGGTTCAGCACGGTCGATGAGGCGAAAATCGAGGAGGGGATCCGGCGGCTGGCCGGAGTAATCCGGGCGACGATGACGGAGTAGGGGGCGGTTTGGCAGGAGGGTCGGTGCCGGCTGGAGTCGCTCATTGTCTTTGGGGGAGGATTGGGTATGGCGTTAATCGAACCGGTTTACTCTTTCCCGGCGCCGGGGGAGCACCTGTGCGGCCTGGCCTGGGACGGCC
>CAZHIT010000105.1:6740-8644 GCA_964533125.1 uncultured Candidatus Sumerlaeota bacterium | reverse complement strand
CAGCGGGTCAAAACTTCCGGGATAGACGGCTATCGTGTTGTTCAATGTTATCCTCCTCTAGTTGTCCGGCGCTCTCTGCATAAAGGTCAGGACGGTGTCGCCGTATCTCTCTTGCCGCCTGATCGAAAGTTCACTCGCCGGGCCCACCTCCTCGCGGCGGCTATGCTCAGCAATGATTACTCCTGAATCGGCCAGGATTCCCGCCCGCACGATCGCCTGGAGGGTGGGGATAATCAGGCCCTGCTCGTAGGGGGGATCGAGAAAAACCAAGTCGAACTTAGCCGCTGCCGCTCCCAGGCGTCCGACAGCGCCCTGGGCGTCGCTGCGCTGCACTTCGGCCCGGTCCGCATAGCCTAACTCTGAGATATTCGAGCGGATGACCCGCACCGCCGCCTCACTGGCATCGACAAAAACCGCTTTATGTGCCCCCCGGCTGAGGGCTTCCAGGCCCAGGTTACCGGTGCCGGCGTACAAATCCAGAACCAGCGCCCCCGCACACCTTGGGCCTAGGATACTAAACAGCGACTCCTTTACCCGGTCGGCCGTCGGCCGGGTGGCGCTGCCCTTAAGCGTTTGCAGGCGCCGCCCCCGGGCTTCACCGGCAATAATCCGCATCATCCTCTACTCCTTAACCTTAAATATTATAGCATAATCCGCTGGCGCTGACGACCGCTTTTGTCAAATAATGCCGCTAACCGGCGAGGTTATCCATCTCTGGCCGCCTGAATATTTACTTCGGCTTCCGGTTATCCTAGGGGCAATGCCGCCGTAACGACTAAACGGATAAAGGAAGGTTTTAGTGTGGATGAACGGAGGTTCGCCGTCCGGACCGACTTGGCCATGGAAGCCCGGCAGATCCTGCAACAGCGCAGCGCCGGCGAAATCGCCGGGATCACCAGCGAAGAAACCCGGGTTAATAATTGCCTGGTCACCAAAGTCCGGATTACTACCCCGGAAGCGGCCGAACTAATCGGCAAAGCGCCGGGTACTTATGTTACCATCGAAACCCCGGACCTGCTGAACAAGGACCGGCTGACCCAGGAAGAGATCTCGGCCGTCCTCGCCCAGGAACTGGCCAAAATGCTGAATCTGACGCCGCAGGCCAGCATCTTCATTGTCGGCCTGGGTAACTGGAACGCCACCCCGGATTCTTTGGGCCCGCTGGTGGTGGACCGGGTATTGGTTACCCGACACCTCGAAGGCTATGTCCCCGCCGAACTCACCTGCCGGCTGCGCTCGGTTTGCGCCATCGCGCCGGGAGTGCTCGGGATTACCGGGATCGAAACCGGGGAGATCGTCAAAGGGATTGTGGAGAGGATCAAGCCGGATGTGGTCATCTGCATCGATGCCTTGGCCGCCCGCAATATCGACCGCATCGGCACCACCATCCAGTTCGCGGACACCGGCATCCACCCGGGTTCCGGCGTCGGCAACAAACGGGCCGGCATTACCCGGGAGACCCTGGGCATCCCGGTTGTCGCTATCGGCATCCCCACCGTCGTGCATGCCGCCACCATTGCGAGCGATACCATCGACTTGCTGCTACAGGAGTTTAGGGACGAGAATAAATTTTTGGATATCCTGCGGGCCATGAATGACACCAATAAACACGCTCTGATTCAGGAAGTCCTGACCCCGGCGGTCGGCGACCTGATGGTCACGCCCAAAGAAATCGACCTGTTGATTGGCGAAGTATCCCGGGTGGTCGCGAGCGGCCTGAATATGGCCCTCCACCCCGGCATTGACCTCGATGACGTTTCACGCTACATCTGATGATCGATAACAAGGACCTTTGATCCTGCTATCGGGCAGCCGGCTGACCAGTTCAGCCGGCTGTTCAGTTGAGCTGCATCAGCTCCAAAAACTCCGGCATCTTCTCCAACAGCTGCCGCCGCAGCGGTTGG
>CAZHIT010000105.1:0-6730 GCA_964533125.1 uncultured Candidatus Sumerlaeota bacterium | reverse complement strand
ATTGCGCGAGATGCGGATCGGCCTGCAGCAAGGCAAAAGCGTCTTCCCGGGCCACCTCTAAAATGGCGGCATCCCGTAAGATATTGGCGATCTTCAGGTCCGGCAGGCCGTGCTGACGGGTGCCGAAAAACTCACCCGGTCCCCGCAGATTCAAATCTTCTTCCGCGATCACAAACCCATCGCTGGTTTTGCTCATCACGTTCATCCTTTGCCGGGAATCTTCCGACTTGGGGTTGGCCACCAGGATGCAGTACGACTGGTGGCGTCCCCGGCCAACCCGTCCCCGCAGCTGGTGCAGCTGGGCCAGCCCGAACCGGTCCGCCCCCTCGATCACCATCACCGTGGCGTTCGGGACATCCACCCCGACTTCGATCACCGTGGTGGCCACCAAAATCGGCACCGTTCCGGCCCGGAAGTCTTCCATCACGCTGTCTTTTTCCTTCGGTTTCATCCGCCCGTGCAAAAGACCGACGGTCAGGTCGGCAAAGACCTCCTGCTGCAGGCGCTCGGCCAAGGCAGTGGCGGCTTCGGCCTGCAATTTATCCGATTCTTCCACCAGGGGACAGACCACATAGACCTGCCGGCCCTGTCCGACCTGCTCCCGGACGAATTTGTAGATACGGGGGCGCAGGTCTTCAGTGACCCAGTAAGTCTCGATCGGCTGCCGGCCGGGCGGCAGTTCGGCGATGATGCTGATATCCAAATCCCCGTACAGGGTCAGCGCCAGGGTACGGGGAATCGGGGTCGCCGTCATCACCAGGGTATCCGGGTTAACGGCCTTTTGCTGCAGGGCAGCCCGCTGGTTCACGCCAAAGCGGTGCTGCTCGTCGGCGATCACGAGACCTATGTTGGCAAACTCCACTTCGGTCTGGATCAGGGCCTGGGTACCGATAATGACCTGGATCGTCCCGTCCCGGATGGCGGCGCTGCTCTCGGCGCGCTCTTTAGCCTTGACCCCGCCGGTGAGGAGAGCCACATTAATCCCCAGGGGGGCCAGGAAAGTGGTCAGCTTCCGGTAATGCTGTTCGGCCAGGATTTCGGTCGGGACCATCAGCGCCCCCTGGTAGCCGTTCTCCACGGTCTTGACCAGGGCGGCGGCGGCGACGACCGTTTTGCCGGCCCCCACATCGCCTTGGAGCAGGCGGTTCATGGGGTGCGCCGATTCCATGTCCGCTTTGATTTCTCCGATAACCTTGGCCTGATCCCGGGTCAGGGCAAAGGGCAGACCGGCCAAAAACCGGGCCGAGAGTGCGCCATCTTCCCGGTGACTGATACCTTTGGCTTTTTCGGCCGTCCCCCGCCGGAGCAACCCCAGGCCCAGCTGCATCAGGAATAACTCCTCAAACACCAGGCGGTGGCGGGCCGCCCGGAGGCTTTCGTCATCGGCGGGGAAATGGATGTTGACCAGGGCCAGGCTGCGCTCCGCCAATCGGTGCTTTGCTTTTAACCCGGCAGGCAAGAATTCAGCGGCCAGCGGCGCCCACGCATCGACGATATCCTTGATCACCCGGCGCAGGCCGCGTTGGTTTATACCTTCGGTCAGGCCGTAGATCGGGACGATCCGTCCGGTATGGAGATTATCGCCGTCTTCGCAGAGTTCAAACTCCGGGTTGCGGAACTGGATTTCGCGAAATTTCCGCTCCACCCGGCCGCTGACGAAGACGCGCATCCCTTCTTTAAACTGGCGCTTGAGGAAGGGCTGATTGAACCACTGCCCGTACGCCGTGGCCGTGCCGTCGCTGAACCCGACCTTGAGGATGGTCAGGCCGCGCCGGATGCGCTGTTCGGTCACCGACACCACCTGGCCGCTGATGGTCTCCAGTTCCCCGCTCCCGAGGGCCGCGATCGGCTTTAGGTTGCTGCGGTCTTCGTGCCGCCGGGGGAACCAGAACAGCAGGTCCTGCAGGGTGGTGATGCCCAGCTTCGCCAGGGCCTTCGCCCGGGCCGGGCCGACGCCGGGGGCGAACTGGACCGACTGCTGTAGACCCTCGGCCTTAGACGCGCTGGATGCGGGCTTGGCCGGGATGATCGCTTCGGCTGGCTTGGCGGGAGCGGCATCGATAGTTGGCTTGGTTTTGGGTTTTCGCGCCGCAACTGAATCGTCCGGATCAGCAGCAGTCTTGGTGGACTTGGTTATGGGCTTCCCTGCGGCAGCGGCAGGCCCGGTTGGGTCAACTGCCGCGGCAGTCTTGTCAGCCTTGGCTTTGGGTTTCCCTGCCGATACAGCGGGATCGGACGGAGCCTCGGCGGCGACGGGATCAACCGGAGCGATAGAGACGGCGGGCTCGGTTTTAGCCTTCCCGGTTGTGCGTCGGGTAACGCGGATCGCCGCGCCCGGCGTCCATGCCGCGAGCGGAGGCAAAGCGGAGAGCAAGCCGGCCACCCGCACGGCCCGGTCCCCCCGGCTGAGGCTTTCATAATCGAGGAACTGCCGCTCGATGGCTGCGAGCAGCTGCCGCCAGGCCGCGTCTGGCCGGGTTAGCCGCAGCTCACTCGCCACCTGCAGGACGTGGCGGTTAAACCCGCCGAATACGCCCAGGTTGGTATATCCCAGCCGGGCCTCGGTGCGGGCCGCGCGTTCAAGTTCACTCAGAACCGGTAATACCTTATCCATGGCTCCACCTCGGGCAAAACGTTCTCCTGGACCGGCGGCGGTTACCAGGGTGCGGCCGCTTTTGGGCTGACGGACCAAAGCTCCCGCCGAAAGTCAAAAACGGGGCCCACCGACACCTGTCTTCGGCGGCCCCGTGCCTTTAGCGGTGAACAATCCCCTGAATCAATACGCCTAAGGTCCCCGGCCCGACATGGGTGCCAATGACCGGGCCAACCTCCATAATCTGAGTCGCCTCCAGCCGCGGGAAGAGCGGACGGATTTTCTCCAGCAGCTGTTCCGCCCCGGCCGGATCCATGGCGTGACCAATGCTGACGATCACTTTTTCGTCCGGCGCGATGCGTGCGGCCGCCAGTTCCGCTAGCCTGGTCAGCCCCTTCGCCCGCCCCCGGACCTTCTCGATGGGAGTGACGATCCCATCCACCAGCGCCATAATCGGCTTGATGTTCAATAGCGACCCGACCAGGGCCTGGGCCCGGCCGATCCGGCCGCCTTTTTGCAGGTACTCGAGGGTGTCGACCATCAGCAGGACATGGTTGTGGGCGATGCACGTCTTGACGACCTGGCAGACCTCGGCCTGACTGGCCCCGGCCAGGGCGGCTTTGGCGGCTTCGATCACGAGCAGCCCCAGGCCGGAAGTGGTTGACTTCGAGTCAAACACCGCGACCTCCGCCGGGGCGGCCGCCGCCGCCCCCAGGCAGGCGGACTGGTAGGTACCGCTTAAGCCCGAGGAAATATGGATCGAAACCACAGCGCTTCCGTCCTGCGCCAATTCCCGGTAGACGGCTTCAAACTCGCCCGGTGAAGGCTGCGAGGTGGTCGGCAAAGCCGGAGCGGCCTTCAGTTTGCGGTAAAACTCATCCGGTTTAAGCTCCACCCCATCGAGGTACGCTTCGGCTCCAAACACTACTTTTAAGGGGACCACTTTGATTTGATACGCTTGCGCCAGTTCCGCCGGCAGGTCGGCCGTGCTGTCGGTCACAATCCGGACCATCGTCTCCACCTCCTGTTTATTCCACCGAAATCAGGTAATAGTACAGCGGCTGGCCGCCGGCGTAGACCTCCACGCCGCAATGGCTGTGCTCGGCGGTAAGCCCGGCCGCCAGTTCCTCTGCCGCGCCGGCCGGAACGTCGGAGCCGTAGTAAAGAGTAATCAGGGACGCCTCATCGGATACCATCTGGCGGACCAGGTCGGCCGCAACTATGGCGGGGGTTTGGCCGCAGGCCCGGATTTCCCGATTCCAGAGGCCGATAATATCCCCCTCGCGGACGGTAATCTCCCCGCTCCGGGTTTCCCGCACCGCGTAGGTGACTTCGCCGGTCTGGACGGTTTGCGCCGCCCGTTCCATCTTCGCCCGGTTCTCCGGTCCGGTCGCCTCCGGCTCAAAAGCGAGCAGGGCGGCAATCCCTTCCGGTACCGAGCGGGTGGGAACCACGGTGATTTCTTTGTCCGACAGCTCTTTCACCTGTTCGGCCGCCATAATAATATTGCCGTTGTTGGGGAGGATAATCACCCTCCCGGCTGCCAGACCCTCCGCCGCCTGGGCCAGGTCCTGGGTGCTGGGGTTCATCGTCTGCCCGCCCTGGACAATACGATCCGCCCCCAGGCTGGTATAGATTTCAGCCAGACCATCACCCATCACCACGGCGACAATCCCGTAATCCGGCGCTGCCGGTCCGGCCGGAGCGTCCGGGACCGCTTCGGCCGCCGCCGTATCTTCCTGATGCAGACTGCGGTGCTGGTAGCGCATATTGTCGATTTTGATATCGCGCATTTCCCCCAGTTCGCGGCAGTACGACAAAACACCGCCGGGGTCAGCCGTATGGACATGGATCTTCAGCAGTTCGCCGCTGCCGACGACCAGGAGGGAATCACCGAACCGGCTGAGGCGCTCCCGGACGATGTCTTCCGAGAGACCGGGGACGGCCGCAGTCAGCAGCAGTTCGGTGCAGTAGGGGTGCTCCAGATCGCTTGCTTCGACCTGATCCACCCGGACGGCCGGTTCCGCCGTCCGGATGGGCTCAACCGAGGTTTGGTCGGCGGACTGACCCTGCAGGAAACGCAAAGCGCCCTCCAGGATGTAGACGAAACCCTTCCCCCCGGCGTCCACCACCCCGGCCTGCTTCAGGACCGGCAGCAGCGAGGGCGTCCGCTCCAGGGTTTGCTGGGCCTGGGCGTGTACCGCCCGCAAAAACAGGATCAGGTCCGTCTGCTGGCGGGAGACCTGCAGCGCCGTCTGGGCGGACTCGCGGGCCACCGTCAGGATGGTCCCTTCCACCGGTTTCATCACCGCCCGGTAGGCGGTGTTCACTCCTTCCTGCAGGGCTTCGGCCAGGTCTGTGGTGGACAGCACTTCTTTCCCGGCCATTTTCCGGGCCATCCCCCGAAAGATCTGGGACAGAATCACCCCGGAGTTGCCCCGGGCGCCCATGAGGGAACCGGTCGCCATAGCCCCTGTAATCGCAGTAAGCGAGGTCCCGCTGACTTTTTGCACTTCCCGGGAAGCGGCCAGCATCGTCAGAGCCATATTGGTTCCGGTGTCGCCATCCGGGACCGGGAAGACATTGAGCGCATCCACCGTCTTCCGGTTTGCGTCCAAATAGTCGGCGCCAGCCGCAATCAGGCCTTTCAGCTTCGCTCCATCGAGGTACTCCATCCTTCCGGCTGCCTCCCCTATTTCACATTGACCACTTTTACGCCCTGCACATTGATATTAACCCGGCTGACCTTCAGCCCGCTGGTGCTCTCCACTGCGTACCGGACTTTTTCCTTGACGTTATTCGCGACCTCGGTAATGCGTACGCCATAACCGACGATGATGCTTAAATTGATCGTCACCCGGTCTCCCTCGATCGTCACGTCAACCCCCCGGCTGAGGTTTTCCCGCCGCAGGAGTTCGACGATCCCGTCTTTTATTTTGCGCGGCGCCATGCCGACAATCCCGTAACACTCCAAAGCGGCGATGCCGACGATGGTGGCAATCGCTTCCTCGGTAATCTCAATCTTCCCCAGTTCGTTGCTGGTTTCCTTCCCCATTGGCCTTACCTCCCGTTGTTCACCCTTTACATTCGCTAAGCAGATTTCGGTTTCCTGCCGCCGGCCAAGCCCCCTCACCGTGAAATCCCACCTTCAGCACTTTTTTCCGGAAGCTGACTTGCCAAGCTCAGCCCAATTATGATAGAATAAATGAGTGATTATCCGGGATGATTGCCGGTGCCGGCGGCTACCGGAGTTAGGGAGGTGGAACACATGGCGACCAAATGCGAAGTTTGCGGGAAAATTCAGGTGACCGGGAACAAGGTCAGTCATTCGGAGATCAAAACCAAGCGGGTCTGGGCAACCAATATTCAGCGCGTGAAAGCGATTGTCGACGGTTCGACCCGACGCATCAATGTGTGCACCCGGTGCTTAAGAAGCGGCCGGGTCCAGCGGGCCGTTTAATCGTTTAATAAGGAAAAGGATTTGGAGGTCATCCAAGTCCTTTTTTGTTGCCCATTTCCCGGCCGCGGCCGGTGACTAATCGATCAGGGCCAATATCTCTTCGGGGCGGAAGCGGTGCAGCGCGTTGCAGAAATGGCAGCGGACCTCCACCTCGTCCTCTTTGGCCGCCATGTCCCGCAGTTCCGCTTCCCCCAGGCTCCGCAGCATCCCGCTGACCGAATCCCGCGAGCAGCGGCACCGGTAACATAGTTCGGTTCGCTCCAGAATCCTTACCTCTTCGCCGGGGAGGATCTGCCGCAGTATGCTCTCCGGTGTCTGACCGCTCTCGAGCAGGGTCGTCACCGCCGCCAGTTCGCGGATGTTTTGGTCGATAATGGCCGCCGCTGCGGCATCCGCGCCGGGCATTAACTGGACCATAAAGCCACCGGCGGCAATCACCGTCCCGGACGGATTGACTTTTACCCCCAGCGCCACCGCGGTGGGGATTTGCTCCGATTTGGTGAAATAGTAGGCGAAGTCTTCGGCGATCTCTCCCGAAACCAGTTCGGCTACCCCGGTGTAGGGCTCCTTGAGACCCAGATCGTAGGTGACATGGATGCGGCCGTTTTTCCCGACCGCCCCGCCGACATTAAGCTTACCCGTTGCAGTCAAGGGCAAATCGGTATGCGGTTCCAGGG
>CAZHIT010000104.1:0-8698 GCA_964533125.1 uncultured Candidatus Sumerlaeota bacterium | reverse complement strand
TCCGGTCCCTGGCTCCTGGGGGCGATCGTCATCATGGCCGGGGAGTTTATCAACGCCGTCGGCGCCATCCTCTCCCGGCGCCTGCTCGCCCGGGACCTTTCGCCGATGCACTTAAACAGCCTGCAAATGCTGTTTGGGAGCGTGGGTCTGCTGCTGATTTCCCGGCTGACCGAGGTCAATCCCTGGCCGGCCGGTAACTGGACGACCGGGTTTGCCGCTCTCGGGTACCTGATCGTTGCCGGTTCGCTGATCGGCGGTGGCATCTACTACTGGCTGGTGCAGCAGAGTGGCCCGCTGCTTCCGTCCACCTGGTCCTATGTCTCGCCGGTGATCGCCCTGGCCGTTGGGTATCTCCTGCTGCAGGAGAAGCTGACCGGCCTGGATATCCTGGGCTCCCTGATCGTCCTGGGCGGAGTGTCGCTGACCAATTACGAAACCCTGCGCGAGGTGTTCCGGACCATCCGGGCCAACCGCTCCACCCCAGCGGCGTGATCTGTTCGCAAAGTACCAACGCGGAGGTGAGCCGGATTGATGTCTCTCAGCCGTTACCTGATCCCCGGCGCCGTCCTCTGGCTCCTCACCCGGTTTTTTTACCGCCCCCGGGGGCACGGGATGGACTACGCCATCACCTTCGTCCTCTGGTTTATTCTGATGTTGGTCTGGACTGCCGTCCTGGCCCGGCGGGAACAGTGTGGGCGATTCTGGTTGCTGTACCTGCAGGGAACCGCTAGCCTGGGGTTAGCGATCGCTCTCTTTGCCCTGCCAGGAATCTTCGTCAACTTCTGGCAGCCTCTGACCCTGCTGACCTTGCTCGTGCCCCTGGTTGGTACCGGCCTGGGTTGGCTTGGGCGCCGCCGGACCTGAGGGACCGGTAGGACTCTGCCCCCGAACCCCGGACAGCGAAAGGAGTGTCGCGGCCAGGTCATATCCTGGATTGATGTCTGTCTGTCGCAAAACGAAAGGAGCGCTGCCCGGCCATAGTCGGGTAACGCTCCTTTTTTGCATGGCGGAATGGCTTTCGGAAGCTGTTCGGCAGGGTTTGCCGCAACGGCAGAGAATTACCCAGCCAAACGATTTTTTACGGGGGGGTTAGCATGGAAATCAGCTATCGGGAGGCACTGCCGGACCAGGACGAGTTTTTCCGCTTGTTTGAATCGACCGGATGGAACCAGGAAGAGTACCACCTCAGCGCCTCGGAGTTGTATTCGGCCATCCAGCATAGCTGGTACGCCGTTTCGGCTTACGACGGCACCGATCTCGTCGGCTTCGGCCGGATTATCGCTGACGGGGTTTTGCACGCACTCATCGTGGACCTGATCGTCCTGCCGGAGTATCAGGGCCAGGGGATCGGGAGTGTGGTTTTAACCCGACTCATCGCCCAGTGCAATGCCGCTGGCATCAAGGATGTGCAACTGTTCTGCGCCACCGGGAAAGCTGGCTTCTACGAGAAATTTGGCTTTGCCGCCCGGCCGGCTGCCGGGCCCGGGATGCAGTTGCAACGCTAAACCCGGCCAAAAACGATTGCTTTTGCCCCCGGTGCCGGCTCGAATGGAGCCGTAAGCTGGCTCACGGTTCCGTCTCCCGCCGTCTTAAAAGTTAGGGTCATTACCGGTCGGAACGGCCGGATATTACCTTCCGCTTCGAAGGTGTCTCCATGGTTGTGCCGAAGCGGTACGGTGATGGAGTTGAAGGTGTACTGCAAAACGCCATCCTTCAGGCAAACGGCAATCTGACCGTAACCCGGGTGCTGATAGTCGCCGGTGTACGCCGCCAGAGGTAACGAAGGCGGCTTTTTTTCGTCCCGCATTACCCGCACCGCTGCCCGCTGCCGCTCTTCTTCGGCGTTCGCTTTGGCCGTCTCTACCAGCAGACGACCACTCCAGTCGATCTCCGGCAAGCCCAGCAGGCGGTCGTAAATCCGGTAGCAAAGGGCATAAGGCAAACGGTTGGGGCTGGTATTGGTGAAGACAACCACCCCGGTGTCGGCTTCCGGCAGCAGGGAGATATAAGCATAAAATCCATCCAGACTTCCGACGTGATAGACCGTCCGGTACCCCCGGTAAGGCTCAATAAACCAGCCCATACCGTAAGCAGACAGGGGGACTTCCGGGTGCTGGCCGGGCAGGAAAGATTGGGCCAGCATCTGGGGCGACTGGGTCTCCCGCAGGTTTTTTTCCGAGACCAGGCGCTGCCCGGCGTGGACTCCGCCTCGGAGCAGGAACTGCAGCCAGATGAGCATGTCTTCCACGCAGGAGTTGATCCCGCCCGCCGGTCCGAGGTTATCCACGACCCGGAAAGGGATTGGCGTAATCTTACCGTCCGCTGTTTCGTACGGGAGAGCGTAATCCCCGCTCTGTTGGGAAGTCAGGACCGAGAAATTGCTGCGGTTCATACCCAAGGGCGCAAAGATCCGGGCCCGGATAAACTCTTCCCAGGACTGCCCGGTGACTTGCTCGAGGATATAGCCGGCGGTCACATACATCAGATTGTTGTACTGGTAGGTGGTGCGGAAAGCGCAGTTCGGCTCAAGGTACCCTAAACTATCAACCAACTCCCTGCGGGGAGCAGTGGAATTGTACCACACCTTGTCGTGCCGGGGCATCCCGGTCCGGTGGCTGAGCATATCCCGCAGAGTGACTTGGTCTGCCGCCCAAGGGTCAAGCAAACGAAACCGGGGCAAGTATTCCCGTACCGGTGTGTCCCAACTGAGAAGGCCAGAGTCCACCAGCATGGCGAGCGCGGTCGCGGTAAACGCCTTGGAGGTGGAAGCGTTGCCAAACAGAGTCTGGGGCGTCACCGGCAGACCCTGCTCCCGATCCCGCGAGCCAAATCCAGCCGAATAGATAATCTTTTCCCCTTGCGTGACCCCGACGGCAATCCCCGGGGTATTCCATTCCGGCATCTTTGCCTGAATATAATCACCCAAATCGGCAAACAACCCCGTTTTTCCGTTCATACCAATCACCTCGCTTTTTTTCGTGTTTTCACTGTCGCAGGCGCCCGCTCCGGGCCGCCTCAGGGGAGGCAGGCTTTGGCCCAGCCGATTCCCAGTTCGTGCAGTTTGGCCACGCCGGGCACCCCGGCCGTATTCCAACCCATCATGGCGTAGTAGCCCAGACGGGCTTCTTCCAGTTTGGCGGCGTCCACCGCCACTCCCGCCAGCGGCCCGGAGGCAAATGGCTCCAGGAACCGGGGGGTCAGGTAGTCATCCGTGGCCGTAAAGCCTTCCCGCAGGTTGAAGATCCGGGCCATGGTCGCGGCGCGCTCCCCGACCTTGGCCAACTCATAGGCGGTCGTGTTCCAACCGGTGACTGCCCGCATCATCTCCACCTTCCGGTTCACATCCCAGGGGGCGAAGATGCAGAGCACCGCGCAGTTGTTGAAATGGCCCATATTCACTTCGTAGAGGAGCATCCGCACCTTGTCCAGGCTCAGGTCGTTCGCCGGCAGGGGATGGAGGATACCGAAGGCTTTTAAATCACCCGTCGATTTGGTGTAGCCGGTATCGTGGATATTGTGGACATGGTCCGCACCGGTGGGCGATACGGCATAACCCAGGCCCAGGCCGTGTTTGAGTCGGGGTTCGTGCATAGGTACTTCCTGCCCCTTCACATGGATGGCGTATTTCTCCGTTCCCCGGCCGATTTTGGCAGCCGCCCGCATGGTTCCTTCCGCCAGGAGATCGCCGAACCCTTCCCGCCGGGCGATCAGTTCGACCATCTGGAGCATGGCGGCAGCGTTGCCAAAGCGCAGTTCGATACCCCCGGTGTCTTCAGCGGTCAGCAGGCCCCGCTCAAAGCACTCCATGGCAAAGGCGATGGTCACTCCGGTGGAGATGGTATCGAGGGAGTAGGCGTTGCAGAGTTCGTTCGCCTTGGCGATGGCTTTGAGGTCGTCGATCCCGCAGCTGGAGCCGAACGAGCCCAAGGTTTCGTATTCGGGACCGCCGTAGATCGGGTCCACCGTATACGGTTCATCCACCTGCACCGCCCGTTTGCAGTTGACCGGGCAGGCAAAGCAGTTTTCGCGCCGGACCAGGATGGTATCCCGCAGAGCCGGACCGCCGATTTTTTCGGCGCCCTCAAACGCCCCTTCCGAGAAGTTGCGGGTGGGGAGCCCCCCGCCGTAGTGCAGCGGCAGGAGGACACCGGCAGTGCCCTGGTCGGTCATGCCGCCGGCCAGTTTCCCGACGTTCTCGGCCATCCATTTGCCCATCGCCTGCACTTTTTCCGGGTCCGCCAGGGGCACCGGCTGCCGGCCGCGCACCGCAATGGCCTTTAAGTTCTTCGAACCCATGACCGCGCCCATGCCCGTCCGGCCGGCCGCGTGCTTAAGGTCGTTGATGACGCAGGCGTAGCGCACCAGTTTCTCGCCGCCGGGGCCGATTTGGGCCACGCGAATGAACTTATCCCCCAGTTCGGCCTGGATCGTCTGCTGGGCCTGGGCGGTGGTCATCCCCCAGATGTGGCGGGCATCGCGCAGTTCGGCGCCGTCCTCGGTCAGCCAGAGATAAACCGGGTGCTCCGCCTTACCCTCGACGATAATGGCGTCGTAACCGGCGCGTTTCAGCTCCGCACCCCAGAAACCGCCCCCGTCGGCCGTGCCAAACCCGCCGGTGAGGGGCGATTTGCCGCCCACGCTGTTGCGGCCGCTGCCGGCCAGGGGTACGCCGGTGAGAATGCCGGGGGCGAAGATGAGCTTATTCGCCGGACCGAGCGGGTCGGTCCCCGGCGGGACTTCTTTGAGGAGGTAGTAGCCGATTACGCCCTCCCCGCCCATGTAGGTACGGTAGAAATTTTCGTCCGGGGTTTCCGTGGTGATGGTCCCCCCGGTCAGGTTCACCCGCAGGATCTTGCCGTTCCAACCAAAACCCACTTTCTCTCCGCCCCTTTCGTTTATACGTTGGCGAGCATCGCGGCATAAGCCTCCGGTGCAAAGCCGAGCACCAAGCCCTGGCCATCCGTCAGCAGCGGACGCACCATCGCCTTGGGGTTCGCCGCCAGCAACGCCAGGATCTGCTCCTCCGTCAGGCTCTCCGCAGCAATTCTCAGGTCCTTGAACGTCTTGCTGTTCCGATTCAGCAGGGCGGCCACGGAAACTCCCCCGCAAAGAGCCAAGCCGCGCAGTTCTTCCGGCTGCGGCGGGGCTTTGAGGATATCCCGGTAGGTAAACTCTTTTCCCTGTTCCGAAAGCCACGCTTTCGCTTTTTGGCAGGTCGTTCACGTCGGGAAGCAATAGAAAGTCAGCATTTTCCCCCACCCTCCTTGTTCATTATAGCGGGCCGGGCGACCGCGGCGTCTGGCACCGCCAAACATAGAGACCTGAACAGCAAAAGACAGGGCACCGTCTGTGTCCTGTCAGCTTGCTTATGGCCGCCCGGCCCTTAGCCGGCGAGACGCGCTTTGGCTTTCGCCAAGGAGTATAAGACCCCCAGCAATGGCATGTGGGAATAGAGGTCGCCCCGGGTCAGCAGCCCGCCGCCCATCGCTGCGCTGGTGGCGGCCGATTCGGCCATATTGGGATCGCTGATAATCCGCTCCCAGGTCTGGCTGTCCATAGTGATTACATCGTCCGGGTTCACGGCGTCCCCGGCGCTGCCGGAGAGCTTCTTACCCTTGGTATCGAGCACCCATTTGACGTCCAAGTCGCTTAAGACGATTTGCAGCGTTTTCTCGTACCGGCTCAGTTTGCGCTCCATATCCGGGTCTTTGGATGCTTCCGCGATGATGGCGAGGTTGGCCTGGATGTACTCCGTCTTATCCATTACCTCTTCTCCTTTCGCTCCCACCCGTTCGCCCTGTTGAGGCAATATTTTCCTTTAATACCATTTTAGGATTGTACCCGCCTTCTGTCAAGACCCGCTGCGCCCGGACCGGTTGCAGCGTCAGACATCCGTCTCCGGGAGTGTCAATTCTGACTGGGGATAAACCAAACGGCACCCCGGGCAAGCTTCGTTTTCGGCCCGGTTCAGCGGGGTGCGTCAAACCAGGCGGGTTCGCTACTTTCTACCTTCGGGGCAAACCGTTCGAGGTCTTCGGCGCTGTACGCCCGGGCAGCGGCTTTGGCGGCCGCTTCGGCGGGGGTAGCGGCCGGTTCGCCTCCGGTCATTTTACTCACCGGCATTCCGCTCCGGCGGCTCACAACCGTCATTTGGACAACATAACCGGGGTCAAACCGGCGATGGCATTCCGGGCAAAAGGCTGGCTGCAACCAGTCTTCCACCGCAAACACAGCGGAGCAAGGGCAACTGATCCGGTACCCGTCAGCTCCGGCGGTGGAACAGATCTGCGGTTTTCGGGCTTGGTCGGCCATTTTGGTAACCTCCTTCCTGATTTTTTTCTGGGTGTCTTCCCGTCTGTGTCAGAGAATCTCCCTGCGGGCGCCCGGAGCTCATTGTATTCTTCCTACCGTCTGTCCCCGTTAAATTTCCGTCCGGTACCAGGCCTGGATATCGGCAAACCCGGCGAAAGGACGATAGGCGATGCCCTGCCGCTCGCAGTAGCGGATGAGACTGCCTTTGGCGAAGACCAGGTCGGCGGTGGCGCAGACGCACTCATCGGAAGCGCCGTCACCGATGTACACCGTCTCCCAGCCTTCCCGGTGCAACTCCAGGCAGATCTCCTTCTTGCAGGTCCCGCAAAGCTGGCAGTCTAGGCTCGGGCGCCCGCAATCCATGGTGAACCCCGCCGCATCCACCCGCAACTCATTGGCATAAAATGGGATGGTGGGCCGGCCGATCCGCTGCAGAATGGAGCGGATGGAGTAGTCGTAGCCGTCGCTGAGGATAAGGAGCTCATCCCCCCGCGCCAGGACGGTATCGTAGAAGGGCACGAAGTCCGGATCGACCGACATCTGCGCGAGGAGTTGATCCAGGTCATCCCGGCTCGCCTGAAACATGGCCAAGGTCTGCCGAGCTACTTCGACCGTATCCAGTTCTTTTTGCTCCCAGAGGCGATTGAGCCTGGCCCAGTCGCCCCGGGCAAAGGCCCTGACCATAGCAATGCAGGTGTCTTCCAGGGTGATCGTGCCGTCAAAGTCGACCAAAAACAACCGGCTCACGGCTGCTCCGGCTTTTTCCAGAGGAGCCCGATAAACCCACCCCGCTCGGTCACGCCGTACGCCGCTTCTTTTTCGGGGTTATACTCCTCTGGGTCTAGGCCCGGCGGCACGAACAGACATTCCCCGGAGCCGATCAGGTGGGCGGGGTCAAGCGCGGCCAACTCCGCTCTGGTTTTCAGGGTAGCGTATTTGAACACCGAGTTTTGCCGGTACTCGGCGCTGGTATACAGTTCGCCCCAGCGGCTGTCGCGGTTGATCGTGCCGATAAAGAGCAGACCGCCCGGGCGGAGCACCCGGAAAAGCTCCCGGAAGGCTGCCCCCGGGTCCGGGATAAACTCGAACATAGCCATAGAGAAAACCGCGTCAAAATGGCAGTCCGGGTAAGTCAGAGCGGTGACATCCATCAATCGAAAGTCGATCGGAAGACCGCTGGCCGCCGCCTTGACCTTAGCCGCCGCGAGCATCTCTTCGGCCAGGTCGACCCCCGTCACCCGGTAACCCTGCCGGGCCAGTTTTAAACAAAAATTCCCGGTGCCGCAGCCGGCGTCCAGAACCAGACTGCCCGGCGCCGGTTGGAACAGAGAAAAAGCCAGCGCTGTTTCGACCGAATCGACGAACTGCCCCACCGGGGTCGTGTACCAACTGTCGTATCCGGCCGCCTGACCATTGAATACCGCCATCGTCTCTCATCCTTTGCGATACTGTTTATTTACTCTTTCGGCTCCGGCCGCCCAAATCCTTCTGCTTCAAGCCAGGGAAAAGGGCAGAAAAAGACCGGCCCGCTTTAGGCCGGTGTAGCGCATCGTGTCCGGGAATAAAAAGATAAGTGCGGTTAGCCCTGATGCCGCCGGTAGGATTTGATAAAATGGCCAATGTTCGCGATCCCCTCCAGCCAAAACCCACCGCAGGCCGGGCTGGCTTCGGCGGCTTCCTGGCGGTGATGGCCGTCGCATAACGGTTTTTCGGCCGCATCGCAGAGGAACCAATGACCCCAGGCCGGGGTGTTGGGGGTTTCTGCTTCTTCACCCGCGCTCTGGTCGGTGCTGAGGGAAACGTAGATGGCGTTATCCTGGCTGGACTGACAGAGCAATTTTTGCCGGGAGCACTGGCACAGGCGGAATCCTTCCTGTTCCAGGGCCGTGATGAACTCCTGCCGGAGCGCTTTCTGCTGTAAATCGGTAATTTCTCCGGCTTTGAGGCTGGCGAGCAGTTTCTCTTTGTACACGCTGGGCATTCCCCTTTGTCAGGTATTCCCACCCCCATTTTTATTATAAACCGAAACCAAAGAGCCGGCAAGGCGAGAAAAGTGAAAAAAGATAGGTCTTTTCTGACAAAAACCGCAAGTACCGGGAAAATGAAGACCGGACCTCCGCGGAGATCCGGTCTTTTACCTATTTACCGGTTACTGAAGCGACGATCGAGCGAAATTCGTCCGGAGAGATGTCCCGGTGCAGCGCTAAAGCCAGGTCCTTCACTTTTCCCAGGATCTCCGGCATCTGCTCCTCGCTGGCCTCAAGATCCATGAGCTTCAACCATTCCTTGACATTGTCCTTACCGCTCTTCTTGCCCATGTAGACCACCGGGGCCGTGTTGCCGGTCATGGTCCACATATAGGGAAGCATCGCCAAGGGCACTCCTT
>CAZHIT010000103.1:0-8742 GCA_964533125.1 uncultured Candidatus Sumerlaeota bacterium | reverse complement strand
GCGATTCGTGAATCGCCCCTACGCAAAATCACCCCACGGGGGGTGATTTTGGTGACGGCGGACGGGGTCAGGTAAACCGCAGGGTGGGGTGTTCCAGAGCCAGAGGGACAATCCCCCTGACACGCCTACTCCGTCCGGATCACGACGCGGCAGCACTCGCCGTCCATGAGCGTGCTCTCGACCGCAAAACGCTCGCCATCCACCCTGCCCTGGCTCACCGCCGCCGCCATCGCCGCCATCGGGTCCAGGCACCACCCGCGGCAGGGATTGGCTCCGCCCATCTTTTTGGCATAGGCGGCGAGCTTGCAGGCCGTCGCCGTCGCGACATACCCACCCTCACCCGGCTCCACCTGCCAGTTGGCGCAGCCAAACACCTCGGCCGTACGGGTAAAGACCTCCGGCAGCGACTCCACTCCCAGTTGCCGGGCCATATAAGGTGCGGTCTGCTTCTGCCGCTCGCGCTTTTGCGCCACGATGCCATCGAGCGCCCCCAGCTTCGCGTAGGTATTCACCGTTTCGGCCAGTACCGCCGCATAAGTATTCTGCATGATGCCCAGTTTCTGCGCCGTGTCCATTCTTCTTTTCCTCCCTTATCTGTCAATCGTTAGCTTTCACCCAAAGAAATTGCTAAAGCTGCCCCAGGATCACCGCCAGCTCCTCCCGGATCTCGGGCTCCGGCAGGAAGCGGTTCTTGACCACGATGGCCTCGATGCGGTTCTCCAGCAAATGCACCAGCGTGCGTACCAGGACCTCCCCGTCTTTCCCTCCTTTCAGGTGCGGCAGCACCAGTTGATAATGCCGCGGCCAGATGCTCTGCTCCCACTGCTCCATGATCCCGATTAGCTCAGGGTCGCCGTCAAACCCAAGGTAGACCTTCACGCCCAGGCGGTAGACTTTGCGGTCGTGGTCGCTGAGGAAGTTTAGCTGATAGACGAAATCGGTGTAAAAATCCAGGAGGTCCGGCTGCCAGCTCCGCCCGGCCTGCCGCTGCAGCAGGGCGAAATAGTCCTGCCGGATGATCTCATGGAACAGTTCCTGCTTGCTCTGGTAGTAGTAATAGACCATGGGCAGGGAGCACCCCACCTCCCGGGCGATGCTGCGGATCGTCGCCCCGTGGTACCCGTCCCGGTCGAACTGGTCTACCGCTGCCGCTTTGATCCGCCCCCGCAGTTCCGTTTCGGTCATTATCCCCCGCTCCTTTATCTAACGCTCGTTAGTATTATACTCTAACCGCCCCGCGTTTGACAAGGGGGTGGGCGTGATTTTCTTGCGGCAGGAGCTAACCCAACAACGCCCCAGACCCCCTGTTCCGGTCAAGCCGGCGCGGGTTTACTCCCCCCGGTTCAAGGGAAAACCCATCCCGGTGCCGAATTATAACCCTCAGGAAAAGACGCAGGAGGAAGTGATAACCATGCTCACACCCGACGCCGAACGGCGGCTACAGGAGTTTGCCGCTGCTGCTTACGGCCCGGCCGTCACCACAGTCGCCCCAGGGGTGACCCATGTGCTGGGCTGGGGCCACTCGAGCGCGGTCATTATCGAGGGCAACACCGGCATCATCCTCATCGACACCCTGGACACGGATGTCCGGGGGGCGCGCCTGCGGGAGCTAGTCCGGGAGCGGACCGGCAAGACGGTGCACACCATCATCTACACTCACGGCCACCCGGACCACCGCGGCGGGGCCCGGGCCTTTGCCGCCGACGCGCGGGAGATCATCGCCTTTGCTCCCCGCCGACCGTCGCCGGGACGGACCGGGGAGTTAAGCGCCATCCTCGCCAAGCGCACGAACTACCAGTTTGGTTACGACCAGGACGACGCCGCCGTAATCGCCCAGGGTTTGGGCATCCGCGAGGGGTTCACAGTCGGCGAAGGGCAGTACGCCTTCCTCCCCCCGACTACGGTGTACCGGGAGGACCGGGTCGAGCGGACCATCGACGGGGTGCGCCTGGAGATGGTTGCCCTGGGGGGCGAGACCGACGACCAGATCGGCGTCTGGCTGCCGGACGCCAAGGTGCTAATAAGCGGCGATAACTATTACGCCTGCTGGCCCAACCTCTACGCCCTGCGGGGCAGCCCGTACCGGGATGTCGACGCTTGGGTCGCCGCCCTCACGACTCTCCTCGCCTACCCGGCCGAAGCCCTGCTGCCCGGCCACACCCCGCCGCTCTTGGGCCGGGAGACTGTGCAAGAGGTCCTGACCAACTACCGCGACGCCATCGATTATGTTCTAAGTGAAACCCTGCGGGGCATGAACCAGGGGCTGGGGCCCGATGCACTCGCGGCCACCATCCGCCTGCCGGAGCGCTACGCGCGCCTGCCCTACCTGCAGGAGTATTACGGCACCGTGGCCTGGTCGGTCCGCAGCATTTACCAGGGGTACCTTGGCTGGTTTGACGGGAACCCTACCCACTTAAATCCCCTGCCCCTGGCCGAATCCGCTGCCCGGATGGTGGCCCTGGCCGGCGGGGCGGAGCGGGTCGGCACCGAGATCCAAACCGCCCTGGCGCAGGGTGAGTACCAGTGGGCGGTCGAGCTTTGCGACCTGCTCCTGGGCGCCGGGATGAATGCGGCGGAGGCGCGGCGGTGGAAGGCAGCGGGCTTGCAGGCTTTGGGGCGGATGGAGACCAGCGCCTGCGGCCGCCATTATTACCTCGCGGCGGCGCGGGAGCTGCTGGGAGGCGAGTAGACGTCTGCCCGTGCAGATCGGTTTCAGCAAAATAGCGAAAGTGAGGCGACTAGCCATGTTCCGACCCATGCGCCGTATCCGTCAGTTATTGTCACCCGAAGACACGTCAGCGGTAATGCACCGCTGCACCAATGGCGTCCTGGCCTGCCTGGGCGATGCGGGCTGGCCCTACGCCGTCCCCCTCAGCTATGCCTACTATAATGGAAAGATCTATTTCCACGCCGCCGCCGAAGGGCACAAGGCCGACGCCATGGCCCGCGAACCAAGGGTCTCCTTTGCGGTGGTCGACGAAGATACAATTGTAGGCAAAGAGTACACCACCTATTTCCGCAGCGTTATCGCCTTTGGCACCGCCCGCATCGTGGCGGGCGAGGAGTGGCAGGCGGCCTTCCGGGCGATGGTGGACAAGTATAGCGCCGACCAGCCGGTGGAGCAGAGGCACCGACAGGCGGACGGGTGCACCCAGGCAGTGATTTACGCCATTGATGTGGAGCATATTACCGGCAAAGAAGCGATCGAGTACGTCAACGCCAACAAATAGACCCCATAAGAACAGAGAAACCAGCCGCTGGCTGGTTTCTCCGCTTTTCTGCCTGACTCTATTCCTCATGCCTCTGGCGGCGCCGCCGGTTCCCCCGCCGCCAGCAAAACCGGGCTGCGCCGGAGGAACCAACCCTGGAGCACCATGAGGAGGCCGGTGCCCAAAAGCAGCCATTCAACGGGGATGAGGTCGGCTGCCGGCCCAAAGACCAGCATTCCCAGGGGCATCATCGCGGTGGAGACCATGAGCAGCACGCCAAAGACCCGGCCCAGGTAGGCACCTTCCACCTTCTCCTGGATGAGTACCGTGAAGGGCGTATTGAAAAACGGCAGGGCGACACCGACCACGGCCATGGCGGCAAGGTACAGCCCGAAATTGGTCGCTGCCCCCAGGGCCAGGGTACCGGCGCCCACGATCAGATAGGCGGCGGCAATCGTGTGCACCCGGTTGCGAAAGCCGCCCCACATGGTCAGGAATACGCCCCCGGCCAGAGTCCCGGCCGCGTAAATCACTTCATTGGCCGAAAGGCGCCAGACCTCCTCGCCAAAGCGGCGGGCGACAAACAGGGGGGTCAGGAAGGCGGCCGGCGCGATAAGGACGCAGAACAGGGCCTGGTGGGTAAAGAACTGCTTGAGGAAAGCGTGCCCGCGGATATAAACCAGGCCGGCCCGCAGGTCACTGAAATAGCCCGCGGCCGGCGCCGCTTTGGCCCCGGCGTGGACCGGCACCACCAGATAGCCGAGCAGAATGCCAATGGCGATGACGGCGGTCGCCACGTCCACCAGGAAGATGGCCGGCAGGGAAGCCACGCTGAGCAGGGCCCCACTGGCCATGGGCGAAACCAGCATGATAAACGACTGGATGCTGGCGTTGACGCCGTTGACCCGGGTTAGCTGCTCCGCCGGGACCAGCTGGGGCAGGATGGCGCCCACCGCCGGCGCCTGGATACCGCTCCCCACCGCCCGGACGGCGGCCATGCCGCAGAGCAGCCAGAGGGAGTTATGGCCGCGCCCAAACAGGAAGGCCAAGAGCAGAGTCGCGGCGGCGATGAGGGCATCCGCCAGGATGATCAGCGTCTTTCGGGGGTAGCGGTCGGCCCAGACCCCGGCCACGGGTGAAAGGATGAAGGTGGGCAGGAAACCGCAGAGGATATAGATGGTCATGATGCTCCCCGACTGGGCGGTCAGGGTGATATACCATAGCATGGCATGCTGAACCAGCGCCGAGCCAAAGAGCGATAGGCCTTGGCTAGCGAGGAAAAGGATCACTTTTTTGGGCCAGGCCGGCCCTGGCGTTGGGATTGCGTCTGTCATCATCTTTGTCTCCTTTTTGCGTCTGAGTGGATAGGTCGCCAATAAAAAAGGCGGCCCCTGACCGTCTTCTGCCGCACCCTGGCCCGGCAGGGCTAATCCCCGGCCGCGCGCGGCCGGAAAACTCCGGTGACGATGCTGGCAGGACAGAATCGGTCAGACGGGCAAACTTAAACCAACCGCCATCTACCGGCGGTCTGGCTTGGTTCATTTGCCGTTCACCCTAACGCAATCTGACGCTGTGCACAGTCATCCCTCTTCTCTGCCGTGTGGTCTTATTATACCACACCCCAGGTATCTGGCAACGGTTTGGCTTCGCCCGTTGCGCCCGCAGGGAATAACCCAGTGCGGCGGTTCGTGACTTTTAGCGGCCGGCCTGATCCAGGGTCGGGAGCGGCAGCCAATGACCCGGCCAGTCCCGCCGGGCTCAATTGGGGCCTAATTGGTACTTTCCCAGGACGGGTAACTCGCACCGAAGGCTTGCCCGGGCGGTAATATAGAGTAAACATCGCACCCGAAAGGAGACGTAAACGTGCCGGCAAAAACCGCTTGGTCAACCCATATCGTCATGCCGACGGAAGAATTCCGCCTGGCGGAAGCCCGGTTCTGGATCCGTATTTTTAAAGAACACTCGCTGTTCATCAAGCTCGGGCTGCCCTGTACCCGCACCGACCTGATCGCCATCGCCGAGTCGTTTTATGAGCGTCTGGGCGCCATCGAAACCGAGCTACAGTCGGCTTCGGTGATCTCCCCCGCCCTGGCGCAAACCATCGTTACCACCGTCTCCGCCCTGATCGAATTCAAACAGGAGGTCTTGCGGGAGCTGATTACCTGCGAGCTGAAAGGTGCGGCCCTCTACCCGCTCCTCGTCGACCACATCACCCGGGAGGCCATCCGCTTCCTGGACCGTTTCCAAAATCCGCCGCCGGTGGACCCGATCTATTACCTGCTCACGACCGAGGAATTCTGGATGCGGATTATGAAAGAGCATATCGAGTTCGTGATCCATCTCCTGGATCCGTCGGAAAAAACCCTCCTCGACCAGGCCGGCGCTTTTCTGGATACCTTTAAGCAACTGCTGGCCATGGCCCGCGACTTTCTGTCCATGGACCTGTCCCGTCCCCCTTCCTTCAACACCGTCGCCCGGTATACGCATACGGTTCTGGAACAGACGATGGCGCTCCGGGATTTCAAGGCCGCGGCCTATGAACTGGATGTCCTCTGCCAGATGCTGAGTATTATTCCTTCCCCGCTGCTGCTCGATCATGTCCGGCGGGAAGCGAACAAAGCTATGGAAGATATCAGTGCGGTGAAAAACATGATTCCGGGGATGTAAACTATCCAGCCCCAGTTAAGACAACCGATACTTCCGCCGCATAAACGCCCGGAACGGCCAGGTGCACCGTCCGGGCGTTACCTCTAGCCCTCTGTCCCAGTTGAACCGCTCTTTCTGCTGCGCGAGATCACTCTCCGTCCGCGTCTATGCTGGCCGGCGCTGGCTGGGGAGTCAAACCCATTACCGCCCGGAACCAGGAGGAGCAAGCGTACATCGGCGGGTGCCTGGCGGCCAGACTCACCGCCGGTTTAGTGCTTGCGGCCGCCGGAGAAATGACGGAACGCTTGCCGACATGTCACCGGGAAACTCCCAGCCATCGGCCAGGAGGAGACCAGCGCGTGGCATGTCTTCCGCCGTCGCTATGGGTTACCCCCAGGACGCTCTTCCGTTCGATCGACCCTCTCGCCCGCTTATCTTAACAGCGGCATACTCCCGGTGAGCTTATTCACTTTTTTGCGGTCGCCGCAGATGGCAATACCCAGGTACTCCAGTTCATTCGTGGCCAAGGCGCCGATCTTCTCGATATAGGCGTCGTAGTGCGTGGTGGTCTGCGCCGCATTGGAGAAGTCGACCAGGAGCAGGTCGGCGAAATCCGCCGAGACGACCCGGTCCCGCAGAGCCTTGATACCGGCGGCGCTGCTCTTGATGATCGGGATCGGGGTATTGGTGATGCCGATATGACGGCCGCCGGAGGCGTCGTACACATCCGGGCCGATAATTCCCTCGATCCGCTGGCTCAAGGTCATGGCCAGGACCGCCGCCGTATTCGCGATCAGCCCCAGCGGCAGTTCGGCGTCAATAATCATGACACATTTGGTGGCTTGGTCTTTATGGTCCATGCCAGGCAACCTCCGTTTTCGCTTTTCTAACCTCTCATAGTATATCTCCGTTTCTCCGCCGCACGCAAGCCCCGAGTGATGCTTTGCGGCGCTATCCCAGCTTCGGGGGATGCTTTATGTTGCGATCCAAGCCCCGGGTAAGGCTTCCCGCCGCAACCCAAGCCCCAACCGACGGCCCACGCCCTCTTCGCAACAAAAGTGGACGCTTCGTGGCATCCACTTTCGGCTTGCTTATGCTTTTTTCGCCGGCGCCTGGTCCGGGGAACCGGGCGAGGCGCTTAGGTCCATCCCCAGCAGAATTTCCTTCAGTTTCGCCAGTTCCGCCGCCGACAGGGTGATCCCTTTGGTCATCTTGGTGTGGTCCGGGTCCCACTCGCGCAAATCGTACTTCGGGTCCCGGTCGTTCCAGCTCACCAGGTTCAGCTCCTTGGTCCACCCCTTGCCCACCCCGGAGAGTACACCGAGGTGCCGGGTGATCACAAATTTAATGTCCGCCGTCGTAACCGCCTCCTTACCCACGATACTTAGGCCGCCGCCCGAGCATCTGCGCCGGATCGGCCGTAAGGTTCGCCGGAGATAGAAATCGTTCGCCCTTGGTGGGCATCAGTACCCCGCACGCCGCTCTTTTCCGGCTGGCCTTTTCGCTGTAGTAATTCTTCCGCCAGCGGACAATCCCTGCCGGCGCTCCCGCTTTGGGGGAAAAAATGGCGCAACGGCTGGCTTCACAACTCTAGGACGAGATTGCCGCGCCGACGTGAAAGCGTGTCGGCTCGCAATGACGTGGGGCGGGGGTGTTGCCGACAATGACACCTTTGCCTGTCGCCGCCGGCCAGAGGGTTTGGGTGAAACCAGCCAGCATCTCGGTTTGCGTCATTGCGAGGAGCCTGCGACGAAGCAATCTGGCCAGCCCTTTCCCCGGGGTCCGTCCTTCGGGCGATACACAAGGAACGGGGGGAAGCCAGGTTGCCGCGCCGACGTGAAAGCGTGTCGGCTCGCAATGACGTGTAACGGGAGTCCTGCCGGCCAAAAAAAGAGGGAGCCACCCGGCCCCCCCATTGCTTGTCTACTGTTGTAACAACCCTGTGTCTTAGCTATGCGCCCGCAACTCGGCCATCTGCTCGGCCGACGGCACATTCGGGATAGTGGCCACCGGTTTCCCGTCGAAGCAGAACTCGACGCTGTCGCCGTCGGTGATCTCGCCCACAATCGCGGCCGCCGCGCCCTCGGAGCGGATGGCGGCCAGTACTTCGTCCACATCGGCGGGAGCAACCTGGAACAGCATCCGGGCCTGGGTTTCGCAGATGATGATCTCCTCCGGGGTCATGCCCGGGGTGCGGAGCGGCATCCGGGTGAGTTCGACCTTGGCCCCGAGTTTGCCGTAGCGGGCCGATTCGCAGACCGCCGCGCCGATGCCGGCGGCCCCGAGGTCGGAGCAGGCCTTAATCTTATTGGTGCGGATGGCGGCCAGGCTGGCCTTCTGAGTGACCTTTTCTTCGGCGAACAAGGCCACCGCCGGGCGCATTTCTTTCACCAGACTGGCCCGGACCAGGGTGTCGTTGCCGTCGGTGTCGGTTTCGCCCACCACGATGAGCTGGTCACCGACCGACTTGGCCGGCTTGGTCAGGGGTTTGTCGCTGATTTGCTTGCCGATAACGGCCACGACCACCGCCGGGACGATATCCGTAAAGGAAGTAGAGAACCCGCCGCCGGCGATGAACACATTCATCTCGGCGCACATATCCCGGACGCCTTTTAGCATCAGGTTCAGCCGCTCCTGGCTAGTCATCTCGACGCAGTGCCCGCAAGTGCAGACCCCGTCCCAGCCGCAGGGGCCGACCAGGACTTTCTGGTCGAGAGGCCGGGTGCCGATGAAGTCCATGATGAAGATCGGCTGGGCGCCCATGGCCACCACGTCCCGCATCGCTCCGCCGGCGCCGGTGGCGGCGCTGTCGTAGGGACGGGTTACGCAGGGGCTGCAGTGGCTCTCGAGCTTCGCGGCCACGAGGGTGCCGGTGCCGGGGATCTCG
>CAZHIT010000102.1:0-8804 GCA_964533125.1 uncultured Candidatus Sumerlaeota bacterium | reverse complement strand
CGGGAGCAGGAACCGGAGCTGCGAGACTTTGGGGCAGGGCATGCGGCGGCCTGCGATGTGGCCGACTGAGGTTTTTCCGCGCGCAGCAGGAATCAGCCGGACAACCGCGAAGATAAGGGGTAAGCTAAACCAGAGGGAGGGATGGCCATGACCAGATACCGTCTGATTCCGTTCCAGCAACAGCAAGTGGCGCAAGGCCAACAAAAGCGGCAGCACCACTCGCTTAGGCACGTTTGGTTTTAGGTTCTTCCGTCAGACCAAAGCCGACGCCACGGGTGGGTTCACCCGTGGTTTTTGTTTTACCCAGGGGGGACTGCACCGGGATAGAAGGAGGTGGAATGCGGCAGAGCTGCCGGCAGGGGCTTGCTTGCTAGGGTAAAACCAGTGTGCTATAATGAAAAATATGGATTTGCCTGCCGGAACAATCAAGGAACCGCCGGGAATGATCTGGCAGGAACAGGGAAAAGCTATTTTGGCAAAGGAGGGTGAAGCGGGTTGAAAATCACCAAGCAGGACGTGGAGCACGTGGCGCTGCTCGCCCGGCTCGCGATTACGGAAGCGGAGAAGGATACTTTCACCCAGCAACTGAACGTCATCCTGGAATATATCGACCAGTTGAACGAACTGGATACCTCGGGTGTGCCGCCGACCTCCCATGTTCTGGCGATGCAGAATGTGCTGCGGGAAGACCAGGTTGGACCTTCCCTGCCGGTCGAAAAGGTGCTGGGGAACGCCCCGGCCACCAAGAATGCGTGTTTCTTGGTCCCGAAGATTATCTAAGCCAGGATAAGGGGGGAAATTATGGAACTGTATGATTTAACCGCCCACGAACTGCACGACCGGCTGGTGAGCAAAGAAGTCAGCGCGGTGGAGATTACCCGCTCGGTGCTGGAGAGAGTGGATGCGGTGGAGAGCCAGGTGAAATCCTATTTGCAGCTGACGCCCGAGGCGGCTTTGGCGAAAGCGGCGGCGATTGACCAGAAGATTCACGCTGGGGAGGAGGTCCCGCCGCTCGCGGGGATCCCGGGGGCGATTAAGGATGTGCTGTGCACGGAGGGGGTGGAGACCACCTGCGCATCCAAAATCCTGAAGGGGTTCTACCCGCCCTACAACGCGACGGTGGTGCAGCGGCTGCTGGATAACGGTATGGTCATGATCGGCAAGACCAACTGCGATGAGTTCGCCATGGGTTCTTCAACCGAGAACTCCGGTTTCTTCAATACCCACAACCCCTGGAACCTGGCGACGGTGCCAGGTGGCTCGAGCGGCGGTTCGGCGGCAGCCGTGCCCGCCGGGGAAGCGGTTTTCTCTTTGGGGTCGGACACCGGCGGGTCCATCCGGCAGCCGGCGGCGTTCTGCGGTGTGGTGGGGATGAAGCCGACCTACGGGCGGGTTTCCCGCTACGGGCTGGTGGCCTTGGCCTCTTCCCTGGACCAGGTCGGACCCTTTACCAAGGATGTTACGGACTGCGCTCTGGTAATGAATGCTATCGCCGGGCAGGACCGGTACGATACCACCTCGGCCAGCGTTCCGGTGCCGGATTATCGGCAGTCTCTGGTGAACGATGTGAAAGGCCTGAAGATCGGTGTGCCCAAGGAATACTTCGCGGAAGGGATTGAGCCGGAAATCCGGGAGGCAGTGATGCGGAGCATCGAACTGTTGGCTTCCCTGGGCGCGACCTACGAAGAAGTGTCTTTGCCGCACAGCAAATACGCGCTCGCGACCTACTACCTGGTGCAACCTTCGGAGGCTTCCTCGAACCTGGCCCGGTACGACGGGGTCCGCTACGGGTACCGCACGCCGGAAGCGGCGGATCTGCTGGATATGTACATGAAGAGCCGGGTGGAAGGTTTCGGGCGGGAAGTGAAGCGCCGGATTATGCTGGGCACCTACGCGCTGAGTTCCGGTTATTACGATGCCTACTACTTAAAAGCCCTGAAGGTCCGGACGCTCATCCGCCAGGATTTCGAGCGGGCTTTTGAGAAGTTCGATGTCCTGATTACCCCGGTGACCCCGACGCCGCCCTTTACCTTTGGCGAAAAGACGGACAACCCCCTGCAGATGTACCTTTCGGATATCTGCACCATTCCGATTAACTTATCCGGGATTCCGGGCATGTCGGTTCCCTGCGGCTTTACCCAGGGGCTGCCGATTGGGCTGCAGATTTTGGGCAAGCCGTTCAGCGAGGAGACGATGCTGCGGGTTGCCTACACCCTGGAGCAGAACACGGATTACCACAAAGCCCGGCCGCAGCTCGGGCGGACGGAGGTGGCGTAATGCTGGATGCATACGAAATCGTCATCGGTTTAGAAGTTCACGCCGAGCTGCGGACAGAGAGCAAGATTTTTTGTTCCTGCTCCACCGCCTTTGGCGCGGCGCCCAATACCCAGGTTTGCCCCATCTGCCTCGGTCTGCCGGGGGCGCTGCCGGTACTGAACCGCAAAGCGGTGGACTACGCCATCCAGACGGGGCTGGCGGTGAACTGCCGGATCACCGAATACAGTAAGTTCGCGCGCAAAAATTATTTCTACCCGGACCTCCCGAAAGCGTACCAGATCTCGATGTACGACCTGCCGATTGCCGTAGACGGTTATGTGGATGTAACCGTGGCCGGCCGGCCGGAGCGCATCCGGGTGAAACGGGTTCATCTGGAGGAAGATGCCGGGAAGTTGCTGCACAGCGGGGCCCAGGCGGAGGCGCCGTACTCCCTGGTGGACTATAACCGCTCCGGGGTGCCCCTGATGGAAATAGTGACCGAGCCGGATATTCATTCGGCGGAGGCCGCGCGGGCTTATTTGGACCAAATCAAAGCGATTTTGCAGTTCATCGGGGCTTCCGACTGCAAGATGGAAGAGGGCTCGCTGCGCTGCGACGCTAACATTTCGCTCCGGCCTAAAGGGGCGACGGAGCTTGGGGTCAAAACCGAAATTAAAAACCTAAACTCGTTCCGCGCGGTGCAGAAGGGCCTGGAGTACGAAGCCAAGCGGCAGGCCGGACTACTCGACGCCGGTCAGCGTATCGTCCAGGAGACCCGGGGCTGGGATGAGGCCAAAGGGGTCACCGTGTCGATGCGGAGCAAAGAGCAGGCGCACGATTACCGCTACTTCCCCGATCCGGACCTGGTGCCGCTGGTAATCGATTCGGCCTGGGCGGACGAGCTGCGCGGGAAATTGCCGGAACTGCCGGCGGCGCGCAAACAGCGCTTTATGACCGCTTATGGACTGCCGGAGTACGATGCCGGACTGCTGACAACGAGCCCGGCGCTCGGGGATTATTTAGATGCGGCGGCAGCTGTTTACCCCGACCCGAAAGCGATTAGCAACTGGATGATGGGCGACTTGATGCGCTGCCTGAACGCGGCGGGACAGGAGATTGGTACCTGCCCGGTGACACCAGAACGCCTGGTCGGGATGCTGAAGCTGATCGATCAGGGAGTCATCAGCGGCAAAATCGCCAAAACGGTGTTTGAAGAAATGTTTGCTTCCGGTAAGCAGGCGGATGAGATCGTCGCCGCTAAGGGTCTGGTGCAGATCAGCGATGAGGCGGACCTGCTGCGGATTATCGATGAGGTAATCGCGGCGCATCCGCAGCCCCTGGCCGACTACCGGGCCGGTAAGGCGGCGGCGATGGGCTTCTTCGTGGGCCAGGTGATGAAGCAGACCAAGGGCAAGGCGAATCCGGCCCGGGTGAATGCCCTGCTGAAAGACCGCCTGGCGGCGGAGGAGCAATAGGTGAAGGAGGCGGAACGGTTGCAGCTGACGCCAAAAGAGATCGAGCGGTTGGCCGGGATTTTCCGGATGGAAGTTACCCCGGCGGAGACCGTAAAGTTCGCGGAGCAGTTGAACGATATGATGCAGTACGCCGAAGCGATGACGGCGGTGGCGACGGAGGGAGTGCCGCCGACCACTAACCTTTTTCCGGTGCGGGACGGTTTACGGGAAGATGAAGTCCGCCCTTCTCTCCCTTTGGCTCTCGTAATGGCGAACGGCCCGGAGACCGAAGAGAACAGTTTCCGGGTACCCAAAATCATTATTTAACTAATAGGGGGGCAGGGGATGGAACTATACGACTTAACGGCGCATGAACTGCACGTTAGGCTAACCAAGAAAGAAGTGAGCGCGGAGGAAATCACCCGGGCGGTACTAGACCGGGTGGACGCAGTGGAAGGTCTGGTCCGGTCCTACGTGACCCAGACCCGGGAGCAGGCGATTAGGCAGGCCAAACGGACCGACGAGCGGATCCGGGCCGGGGAGAGCATCGCACCGCTCTCTGGGATACCCGCCGGGATCAAAGACGTAATCAGCACGGCGGGGGTGGAGACGACCGCCGCCTCGAAAATCCTGGCCGGGTATGTGCCGCCCACAAACGCGACGGTGATCGACCGCCTGGAAACGAGCGGCCTGGTGATGCTGGGCAAGACCAACTGCGATGAGTTTGCCATGGGCCTCACGACCGAGAACTCGGTGTTTGGCGCGACGCATAATCCCTGGGACCTGACCCGGGTGCCCGGCGGCTCCAGCGGCGGTTCGGCGGCGGCGGTCGCGGCCGGGGAAGCGGTTTACTCTTTGGGTACGGATACCGGCGGTTCCATCCGGGTGCCCGCCGCTTACTGCGGACTGGTGGGCCTGAAGCCGACCTATGGGCGGGTTTCCCGTTCCGGCCTGATTGCTTTGGCGGATTCGCTCGATCATGTCGGACCGATCACCAAAGACGTCCGCGACTGCGCCATGGTCCTTGGTGCCATCGCCGGTTATGATGACCTGGATGCGACGACCAGCGATGAAGCGGTGCCGGACTATGGCCAGGCCCTGGTGAGCGATGTCCGGGGAATGAAAATAGGTGTACCGCAGGAATATTTCGGGGAAGGCCTCGAACCGGCGGTGCGGCAGGCGGTAATGGACAGCATCAACCGCCTGGCGGAGCTGGGCGCGGAGGTCATAGAGGTTTCACTGCCGCATGTGCCGTACGGGCCCAACGCCTATACCGTGATCCAGGCGGCGGAGGCGTACTCGAACCTCGGCCGCTACGACGGACTCCGGCACGGTTACCGGGCGCCGGGGGCCAAAGACGTGCTGGCGATGTACCGGCAGACCCGCGGCGGCGGCTTTGGCGAGGAGGCCAAGCGCCGGGTGCTCTTTGGCGTCCATATCCTCAGCCACGGCAATTTCCAGCGGTACTACCAGAAGGCGATGCAGATCCGCACGCTGATAATTCGGGACTTTGAGCGCACATTTGAACAAGTCGACCTGCTGGCGGCGCCGGCGGTACCGACGACCGCCCTGCCGTTGGGGGTAAAACCGAATAACCCCAGCCAGGTGCATCTGGCGCGGATTTGTACTGTTCCGGCGAATCTGGCCGGTCTCCCGGCGTTATCCATGCCCTGCGGGTATGCCGAGGGACTGCCCATCGGTCTGCAGCTGATCGGCAAACCCTTAGGTGAAGCCAAGCTTCTGCAGGCGGCTTACACTCTAGAGCAGAGCAGCGGTTATCACCTGCGGCGGCCGCCGCTAGCCGGGAGGAGGGCGAGCGATGTTTAGCGACTACGAAATCGTCGTGGGTTTGGAGACCCACGTCGAGATCAGCACGAAAAGCAAGCTGTTTTGCGGCTGCACTACCGCTTTTGGCGGGGAGCCGAACAGTCATGTTTGCCCGGTGTGCCTGGGACTGCCCGGGGGGCTGCCGGTCCTGAACAAAAAAGCGGTGGAGTACGCCATCCAGACCTCTCTGGCCTTGAACTGCCACGTGGCGGAAATGGGCGTCTTTGCCCGCAAGCATTATTTTTACCCGGATCTCCCCAAGGCCTTCCAGATTTCGATGCCAGACCTGCCGCTGGGCGAGCACGGATTCCTGGATATCGTGGCGAATGGCGAGCCCAAGCGCATCCGGGTCCGGCGCCTGCACCTGGAGGAGGACGCGGGCAAGCTCCTGCACTACGGCAATATTACCACTACTCCGTATTCGCTCGCTGATTACAACCGCTCTGGGATTCCGCTGATGGAAATCGTGACCGAGCCGGACATCCGGACCCCGGAGGAAGCGGGAGCTTATTTGGAAAAGCTGAAAGCGATTATCCAATTCCTTGGTACTTCGGACTGCAAGATGGAGGAGGGGTCGCTGCGGTGTGACGCCAACGTTTCGCTGCGCCGTAAGGGTACCCTGGAACTCAATGTGAAGACGGAGATTAAGAACCTGAACTCCTTCCGGGCGGTGCAGCGGGGGATCGAGTACGAAGCGCTCCGTCAGTACGAACTGCTGATGGAAGGAAAGCCGGTGGTCCTGGAGACCAGGCACTGGAACGAGGAGAAGGGCATTACCCAGTCGATGCGCGGCAAGGTGGAAGCGTACGACTACCGCTGCCTGGCGGACCCCTGCCTGGTGCCGCTGCGGGTGGGGCGGCCGTGGGTGGAGACCCTGCGGGAGAGCCTGCCGGAGTTGCCGGAAGCTCGGCGCCAGCGCTTTATCACCAAGTACGGTCTGCCGGAGTACGACGCCGGGCAGCTAACGGCGGCGCCGGAGCTGGGTGAGTTTCTGGATGCCACGGTCGGGATCTATGGTGACCCGAAAGCGGTGGGGAACTGGATCATGGGGGATATGATGCGCTGTCTGAATGCCGCCGGTCAGGAGTTGGCAGACTGCCGGATCACCCCAGCGCACCTGGCCGGGATGCTGAAGCTGCTCGATCAGGGGGTTATCAGCAGCAAGATGGCCAAAAACGTCTTTGAAGAGATGTTCGCTTCCGGCAAAAACCCTGGGGACATCGTCAAAGAGAAGGGTATGGTCCAGATCAGCAGCGAAGACGAATTGGGGCAGGTTATCGATCGGGTGATTGCCGCTAATCCCCAGCCGCTGGCTGAGTATCTGGCCGGCAAGACCCAGGTCATGGGCTTTTTCGTGGGTCAGGTGATGAAGCAGACCAAGGGGAAAGCCAATCCGGGCCTGGTAAATGAACTGCTGCAAAAGCGACTGGCGGATAAAAAGCATTAAAATATTTTTGTGGGCAGCAGGAATTTTCCCCGTAAGTACGAATATATTACAATTATACTTTCAGAGTGCAATAGACAAAAGCGATGATGGGAAGAGTAGCTGCAACCGTGTGACCACAGAGAGCCGGGTAAGGTGAGAACCGGCGGAGCACCGTGCAGGGAAGTTCATCCCTGAGCTGCGGACTGAAGGCGCAAGCTGGTAGGTTCTGCCGGGTCACCGAAGCGGCAGCCGTTAACATGCCGGGGGTATCGGCGTTTATTCGCCCGTACTTCGTGAGGTCTCGACTGTGAGGTTGAGGCGAATTAGGGTGGTAACACGGGTATACCCGTCCCTTTGGTTTAGGGACGGGTATTTTTTATTCCGGGAAAGAAAAGGATAGTCCCTGAAAAAAGGAGGAGAGACCGGATGAAAACGGATGAGCTGGTGGAGTACTGTCTGGACCTGTTTGGCAGGGAGTTGATGGAGCAGCTAAGTCAGGAATGGGGCTTCTCCGCCCTGCCAGCCGGTGAGGTGCGCTCGCTCGGGTATACAACCAATCTGACGCGGGAAACCGTAGCCGCAGCCGTCAGGCAGCCCGTGGATCTGCTGTTGACGCATCACACGGCCTGGGATTTCATTTACGGGTTGCGTGAATTTTGCGTCAGCGAACTGCGCCGACACGGAGTTGGCCACTTCTTCGTCCACGCGCCGCTGGATGGGGCTGATTTTGGCACCAGTGCAAGTCTAGCCCAGGCCTTGGGATTGACAATTGTTGAAAAAAGCAACCCATATGCCAACCGCCTGTACGCCGGCCGGGTGGGGGAGTATCCAGAGCCAATAGCATTCGCCGCCTTGGCGGATAAACTGATGGCGATAGTAGGGGAGCCGGTGCGTTTCTGGCAGAACCATGACCGCCCGGTGCGGCGGGTCTGCGTTACCACCGGCGGCGGTTTTATGACCAATGAAATCAAAGAAGCGGTTGATCGGGGGTGCGACACCTATATTACCGGGGAAAAGGTTCTCTATTCGGTTCAGTACGCCCGGTTTGCCGGTATTAACCTTCTGACTGGCAGTCATACCTTCACCGAGGTGCCCGGAGTAGCCAGCCTGGCGCAGCAGATCCGGATCCGCTATCCGGAAGTAGAGATTGTTTCTTTACCGGAAGAGCACCTGGAATAAATAAAGAAAGCAAAAGTGAGTGCAGAGATATTCAGGTAATTAGCTTAGGAGAGGGGGCAATGGCAAAATGGCAAAATACATTATCAAACGGCTGCAGCAAGCAGCCCTGGTCATCCTGGGGGTATCGATCATCGTCTTCTTCATCGTCCACCTGACCGGCGATCCGGCCGCGCTCATGCTCCCAATGGACGCAAGCCCCGAGGATATCGAGCAGTTCCGTGAGGTCATGGGCTTTAATGATCCCCTCTATGTCCAGTACCTGCGCTTCCTCCGGGGCGCCATCGCCGGCGACTTCGGCCTCTCCCTGCGGCACCGTCAGCCAGCCCTGCAGCTGGTGCTGGAGCGGTTGCCGGCCACCTTTGAGCTGACCGCCGCCGCGATGCTGACCGCACTGCTCATCGCCATCCCCGCCGGCGTCATCTCCGCCACCCGCCGCTACAGCACCGCCGACTATGTCGGCACCGTCGCCGGGCTGTGGGGGCAATCCATGCCGGTGTTCTGGCTGGGGATCATGCTCATCCTCATCTTCGCCGTTCGTATCCCGATCTTCCCGGCTTCCGGCCGGGGTGGCCCGCTGCACCTGGTCCTGCCGGCCATCACGCTTGGCACCTACTCCACCGCCACCATCATGCGCCTGCTGCGCTCGGGGATGGTGGAAGTCC
>CAZHIT010000101.1:0-8824 GCA_964533125.1 uncultured Candidatus Sumerlaeota bacterium | reverse complement strand
TCGCCCGGCAGCCAGAGCTTCGGCTCAAGGCACATGACCATGCCGGGTCTGAACTCTGCTTCGGCCAGGCGGTTGATCCAGGGCAACTCGTGGACGTTGATTCCGATCTGGTGGCCCATCGGGAACCGCTCCGAGTGCGCGAACAGGTGATCCCGAAAACCGTATTTGTCCAGTTCGTCCTGCAGAATGGCGAGATAGCTGCTGATTTTATCCCCCGGCTTGATGCTCTCAATCAGCTTCACCTGCGCCGCCTGGAGGGCAACATACGCTTCCTTTATCCGCGCCGGCGCCGGCCCGAAGTAGAAGGACCGGCCATAGTCCGAGCAGTACCCGTTCATCACATAGCCAAAGTCAAAGGCAATGGCCGTGCCGGCAGCGAGCGGCCAGGTCTTGTGGTACCCGCCGCGCACCTGGGCGGTGGGGTGGCCCGTCTGGGTAAAGAGGGCGTTGGGGTCAAAGGAAAGCTCGACCGCCCCGTGCTCCCGGCCGATGCGGGCGATAATATCGCCGATCTCGTACTGGCTGATGCCCGCCCGGATCTCCTTGACTATCTCGCCCATAGCGAAGTCGGTAAACGCCGCCAGGTCCCGCAGGATCCGGATCTCCTTCTCGTCCTTGATGGCCCGCAGCTCCTCGACCAGCGCCTCACCCGGCACGGTCTCGATCACCGCATCGATCTCCCGAACCATCTCCGTCAGGTGACTCTGACAGGCAAGGCCAACGGCGATTTTTTTACCCTTTAGGTGCGGTTGCAAGTGACGATACATCCGGTCGTAGAAGCAAGGGATCTTGGTGATTTTAGTCGTTTGCAGCTCCCCGAGGCGGTCGTGGGTGCCGACCAGGATCGGTTCGCCGTCGGCCGGGACATAGAGGGCGGCGTCGGTTCGATTATTGAAGTAATTGAGGGGGGAGGCGTTGATCCCGGCCGTCTCCGGGATCCGCTGGAAAGTAAAGCCCGGGTCGTCCAGAAGATAGCTCATGTTGCCGCTGACCCCGTACAGGGCCCCGTCGATGCCCTGGGTCTGCAGGAGTGCCTGTAGTTTGGCCACCCTCATTTCGTTCGTAGCAATCCCTCCTCCGTTATTTCTCGCCGATTGCGTTCAACCCGGCGGGAAACGGTCAGCCTGGCGGGCCTTCCCTTGCCTGGTTCTCCGCCCCCAGCCCGGATTAAACCTGTCGCCTAAGGAGTTCGCCGCTGGTTCTCCGCTTCCTCCGTATTGCCGGAAATAACCATTACCCCAAAGCAGCGGGCCCGGATGCTGACTTATGCCAGAATAGGTCTTCTGCAATCCCGGCCTGGTTCTTAGGGCGATTCCCATCGCTATTCGCCCCAAAAAAGAAAACTCCTGAGGTCAGGAGCTTTCGTTGTCGCCAATAGTCAATGTTACCACTGTTTGGTACTGAGTTTTGGGCAAAAACAGTTCAGGCGGCCAGGTTTTTGTTGGCTTTTTCCGGTCACCGATACAGTGAAGGGGGTCTTGGCGGATTGTATTTGAGTCTGCACTTTCCACCCATATTACTCTCGGCTTAACCGCTGCCCAGTAGTTATTTCACTGCCTTCAGCTTCGCGATATCGTTCCAGTTCTTCGAAGTGACCACCTCAATCGTCGTCAGGTCGTTGCGTAGGTCTTTGACTTCGCCTTCGATTCGGGCAACCGTATGAGTAAGGTTGTCCAGTTCCGCCTTGTGGACTTCAGAAGCATGCTCCAGCGCTCTCAGTATCTGCGTGTGTTCGGTCAGTATCCCAGTGTGTTCGGTCAGGATCCCGGTGTGTTCAGTCAGAATCCCGGTATGTTCAGTCAGAATCCCGGTGTGTTCAGTCAGAATCCCGGTGTGTTCAGTCAGTTGTTTGCCAATCTCATTAAGCTTTTGCAGAACCAGTTCCTGAAATTTCTCGTTTTCCATTCTTTCCCCTCCCTGGTCTTTGTGTCCTGACTTCTGCTAAATGAGTCCATGCCGGATGATTAATGGATAAGTACTGCTGCCTGTTTCGGTGCGTGCCTCGCAAACCCCGCCCCTTGTTACCATACCTTCCGGTTCTCCCCAACGCCGGTCATGATCAGAGTGATTGCTTCTGCCTATGCCTTGACCCATCCGGCCGGGCGCAGCGCCTAAGATTCCGGTGCTCCTTTAGGATGATCGAATCTTACAATAATATTACCACGTTTTCCCGCCCGGTGGATACAATTTTTGCGATAATGACTCCCGCCGCCAGCGGCACCAGAATCCCCGCCGGTGATAAACGAAGCAAGCCAAGCAGCGCGCAGCCAATTTTCGCCAATTACCGCTAGTTCACTATGTTTTAGCGCCTAATTATGCTAATATTGGGCTAGGATTCGCGTGGCAGTGCCTGCCGGTGTATTATGTGCCGGATTATGTAAGTGCTGCTTGTTTTCCTGCCATCTGGCATCCAAACGGCTTCTTGGCGCAGCCACCGGGGCCATTAATTGGCAATGGACGCATTGTACCGGGGATGGAGGGGGCGGAGCAAATGAACGAACCGGAGCGAAGCTGGTTTGCTGCTTTGGTCAAAGACCGTACGGATAGCATGACGATTCTCGACAAGCCGTCGATGCGTAACATCTGGCGGAGCATCGAAGACAAGTACACGGCGAAAGCCCATTTCGTCTACGAACTGCTCCAAAACGCCGACGACGCTAAAGCCGCTTCCGCCCGCTTCATACTGCAGCCGGATTCGCTGGTCTTTATCCACGACGGGAAAAAAGCGTTTACAATCTCCGACCCGGCGAGCGAGGAAACCGACTCCGGGACCATCCGCCTGGGCAGCATCAATGCGATTACTTCGGTCGCGAACTCCAGTAAGCTGGGGGCGGAAATCGGCAAGTTCGGGGTGGGGTTCAAAGCCGTATTCGGTTACACCCAGACGCCCCATATCTACAACCCCTCCCTGTTCTTTCGGATCGACCGCAAGATCATCCCCGCCGAGCTGACGGCGGATTTCCCGGGGCGGCAGCCCCACGAAACCCTCTTTGTTTTCCCCTTTGATCATCCACTGAAGAAGCCGCCGCAAGCGCACCGGGATATCGCCGAAAAGCTCCGGTCGCTGGTGGCGCCGCTTCTGTTCCTGCCTAACCTCCTAAAGATAAGCTACACCATCGCCGACGGCCCCGGTATATCCGGATCGTACAGCAAATTGATTGAGCGGACCTTAGAGTTCGGGGAGACCACCGCGGCCATGGTCTGTCTGACCAAGCAGACCGGCGAGGCCACCACTGAAGATAGGCTGTGGCTGTTCTCCCGAAAGGATGAGGCCGGGCGGGCTTACTGCGTCGGCTTTTTCCTGGAAGACGGGGCGCTTTCCCCCCGGACTTACCCAGCTTTTTGCTTTTTCCCGACCAAGAAAGAGACCGGCCTGAACTTTATCGTCCATGCTCCCTTCCTCTTAAACGACAGCCGGGAGGGCATATTGGCCGGGGTTGAGCACAATGAGTTGGCTATTCACCGGCTGGCGCAGCTAGCCGCCGACAGTCTCGTCTATCTTCGGGACATCGGCCTTGAGCAGGGCGCCAGGCTGATTGATGACCAGATCTTTTCCATCGTCCCCGCCGATTTGGCGGCTTTCCAGGTTGCCTCCGCCGGGGAGGAGGTATCCTTCCGGCCGTTCTATGAGTGCATGAAGGAGAAGTTTTCCCGGGAGGCGCTGCTGCCCACCGCCGATGATTACGCAGCGAAGGAGGATGCCTACTGGGCCGACGACCGGCAGATTGCGGAGACCTTTTCCGACGCGCAGCTGGCGGCGCTCTGCGGTCAGCCAGGCGCCAAGTGGGTATTCCGCTCCCAGGGGCGGTCCGTAATGCGCCAGGCCGATGCCGGCCGGAGGATGAAGCTGACCGTCTACATCGACTCCATCACCCGGAAATGGCTGGACGAAGCGGACATCATTGCCGGCTGGCCGGGCGATGGGGGCAAAAACCGCGTGGGCGGCATCACGGCCGGGTTCATCGAACAGCAGCCGCTAGCGTGGCTGCACCAGTTTTATCAGTTTGTTGCCACCTCCGAGCGGCGAATTGAACTAATCCGGACCCGTCCGGTCTTTCTTGACCGGCAGGGCAAGGCGGTTCCGGCCTATAACAGCGAGCGCAAGCCGGTGCTGTTCCTGCCATCTGAAGATGATAACGGCTTCCCGACGCTGGACCCACGCCTGCTGGAGAACGAGGCCACCGCTAATTTATCAAAGATAAGTTGAAGATTGCCTTCCCCTCGCTCTTCGATGAAATTTATCACCAGATCATCCCGCTCTACCGGGAGAAAGCGGGCCAGGGGTGCAATCCCCAGGCGCACTTTCGGAAGTTCTTCCAGTACTACCTGGACGCCAGCGGGCTCGAAGCCGAAAAGCTGGTGGAGGCGATTAAACCGCTGGCATTTTTGGAGTATACCTCCGCCGGCAATGCAACGGTCCAATCCGGTGTTGCCGGCCAGCTGTACTTCCCGGACCGGGAGCTGGTGCAGTGGTTTGCAGCCAAACCATCGGCCAAGTTCGCCCGGTGGGATGAGCTCTTAAATCTCGCCGGCCAGAGCCAGCGCGACCGGTTACGCCGGTTCCTGCGGGAGCTGGGCGTGGCCGAAGCCCCCCGGCTTTGCGACCGGGAACTCGACCGGCAAACCGCTCGCACGATTAAACCGTATTCGGCCTGGGCTTATTCCTCCCGGCAATGGATTGAAAAGTGGTATGAGCGTTACCTGGACGGGTGTAGAGAAAACATCGAAGCGATTAGCGCCGGCAGTGATGCGGCCCACAATGAGCGGCGCTCTTTGGCCGTATGGGACCACCTGCTCGCCGTCGTCCGCGAGCACTGCAAGCCGTGGAAGGGATTGGAGCGGGTACTGGGCGGCGAGCATCGCTATTTTTACTGGAGTGAACGGACGGAGTACTTTGATTCGCGGGATGTGAGCGCCCTGCGGACGGCCCCCTGGTTGATGTCGGCCGACGGGCATTTTACCTGTGCCAGGGACCTGACCAGACAAAACTTATCGCCCCTGTACCAGGCCGAAGCCGAAGGATCGGAATTGCTGCTCCAGTTCCTGGGCGTCAAAGCCGACGCACCGGCAGCGGACGCCGCTGCCGATAGCCTTGCTGCGGCTGAGCAGGCCGCCCGACGCCGCCTGGAGCGGCTGAAGGAAGCCGGGTACTCGGAGGCCGAGATCGACGCCGAGCTGGAAACGCTGATCCGGAAAAAGCAGCGGCCCAGCGAACGCAGCACAGCCGGGGATCCACCAGGCGCTGACGCCGACGCCGATGCGGACGACTGGGGCGACGCCGGCAGCGCGGCTAGCCCGGCTGAGGCGGCCGTGCGACGCCTCGCCCGGGAAGCCGCCAGGCGGGCCGCCCGGCCCAAAGCCGCTGAGGAGCCGGACGGCTTTGCCGGCGAAGAACCACCGCCGAAAGATGAGGACGACTACACCAAACCCTCCGTCGACTACACCCAAAAGATCGAACAGGCCAAAAAGCAACTGGATAGCGACCTGCGGCAGTTGGCGCAGGAGGAAGAACTGGTAAACCGGGCGCTGTCGGCCACGCCGTATACCTGGGGATGGTTTAAGGCCTTGCTCGACCTAGAAATCCGGGCCAGCGGGGAAAATAACGCCGGCAGCCGGGAGATATCGATTTCCTTTGCCCGGGTGGAGCACGAGCCCGGCACCGCCCGCACCTTGCTCTTAAAGCACCCCAGCCGCTACATCCCGCAATGGATGGAGGACCTGGCGGACATCCCCCTGGTGCTGCGGACTGAAACCGAAACCCGGCGGGTGGCAATCGAGGGCGTCAGCGTCAAATCGTATACGCTCCGGGCCAAGCTCCGGACCAACGCCGACTTAAGCGGCATCGACCTGGCCCAGGTCTATGAAGCCCGAATTGACGCGCAGAATCCGGCCTTCCTCCTAAAAGCGCTTCAGGAGCAGCTTAACAATCTTAAGCTCCCCGACGACTATAACCTGCAGGACCACCTCGCAGCCAACATCGAGTTCGTGTTCGGTCCGCCGGGAACGGGCAAGACCACTCATCTGGCGCGGGAGGTCCTCATCCCCCTCATGCAGCGCCCGGAGGACCTGCGGGTGCTGGTGCTGACGCCGACCAACAAGGCCGCGGATGTCGTGACCCGCCGCATCATCGAGTTGATGGCTGAGGACACCAGCTATACCGATTGGCTGGTCCGCTTCGGCAGCGCCACCGACGATACTGCTATTGAGGGCAGCGGGGTCTACCGGGACAAGACCTTCGATATCCGCTCACTCGCGCAAAGCGTGACGGTGACCACGATGGCCCGCTTCCCCTACGACTACTTCATGCCGCCGGGCGCGCGACTGCCGCTGTGTGACCTGAAGTGGGACTACATCGTGATTGATGAGGCCTCAATGATCCCCCTTATCCAGATCATCCTGCCATTGTATATGAAGACGCCCGAAAAGTTCGTGATCGCCGGCGACCCCTTCCAGATCCAGCCGATTACCGCCGAAAAACGCTGGAAGGACGAAAATATCTACACCATGGTGGGGCTTGACTCGTTTACCCACCCAGCCACGCGGCCGCACCCCTACCCGGTAACTCTGCTCACCACCCAGTACCGGAGCATCCCGGCCATCGGCGAAGTGTTCAGCCGGCTCACCTACGGCGGCGTGCTCCGCCACCACCGCCCCGCGGCCAGCCGGACCCCGCTGGGGATTGAAGCGGCCATTCCCATCGCACCGCTCACGGTGATTAAGTTCCCGGTAAGCCGGTACGAGAGCATTTACCGCCTCAAGCGTCTGCAGCACAAGAGCAGCTACCAGGTGTATTCCGCCCTCTTCGCCTTCGAGTTCGTCCGGCATATGGTCAGGTTGATGGAAGGGATACGGAAACAGGGACCGGCGTTCCGGATCGGCATCATCGCTCCCTACCGGGCGCAGGCAGATGTGATTGACAAACTTATATCCCGGGTGGCGCTGCCCAAAGGGGTGGAGGTTCAGGTCGACACCATCCACGGATTCCAGGGGGACGAATGCGACCTGATCTTAGCTGTGTTCAATCCGCCGCCGGGCATCCCGGCGTCGCCGGAGATGTTCCTCAATAAGCAGAATATCATCAATGTATCGGTCAGCCGCGCCCGCGACTATCTTATCGTCGTGATGCCGGACGAGGCCACCGAAAATGTCGCTAACCTCACCCTCGTCAACCGCGTCGGGCAGCTTTGCCGGGAGCAGAGCGAGTATGCCGAACTGCACACCCGCGACCTCGAATGGCTGCTGTTTAGACAGGAGAACTTTATCGAGGAGAATGCCTTCTCCACCAGCCACCAGTTGGTCAATGTGTACGGCGAGCCCGAGCGGCGGTATGAGATCCGCAGCGAAGAATCAGCCGTCGACGTCCAGATCCACGAAGACGAGGGGGTACCGCTGCTGGCGGCTTTGCCCGAAGCAGCGGCAACCTTGGCCGCCGAGGCAACGGCGTCTATGAACCCAGTGCCGGCCGATACCAGCCAGAAGAACTGATTTTAAGCGGTGGTCCGGCCGATGCCGATGGCTTACTCCGGCCAGCCGGCCCTGCTCCGGGCCCGGCTGGCCCAAGCCGACCACTGCGGCCAGGCGAAATTCAGCGACCAGGTCGTTTACTTCCGCGAATACTATAAGAACCGGCGGGCCAAGGGCCTGGTCGGGGAGAAGCCCCGCAGTATCCTCGCGACGGGCCGATATACCGAGGCGACGCTGGCGGACCTAAGCGTGAATATTCCGGTTCAAAGTTTTGTCCGGCGCGGGATGATGCGCTATGAGCGGTGCCGGTGGGTGGAGCCGATCTGACCGGGGACGGGAAGGATGAGATCGATCAGATTAAGGCAGGCAACCTTCCGTAGAACTATGCGACGCGGGTTTGAGGCAGTTCGTCCAGGTTATAGCAACCGGGAGCATTATCAGACTGACCCGAACGACAAGGCACGCCCAGCAGCAGGGAGCGTATGGCTCCAGCGGGGGCGTGCTTTTCTTTGGCGTCCAAAACAGCATAAGTAGGGCTTCCTGTTAAAGGACAAAGGTTGGTACAATTGCTACTGGCTGCCAACGGGTAAGCCATCCTATGACTGCTTGGATTAAGCGCAGGAAAAGGTCCCTGTATCTTGCCTGCAGGTTTATCATCAAGAACTGCAACGCAATCACACTCTCGCTGGTCTCCTTAAGCTTAGTCATGATACAAGCTAATCCGTAGCGCCTTTTCGCTTCTCCGAATTTGGCTTCTACCCAGTTGCGAGCACAGCTCTCCCGGTACTCCAGTTTCTTTTGTTCAGGGTTTACCACTTTGGGTGGCCGCCCAAGCAGCGGACCACTTAGGCGAATCCCTTGCTTTTTGCAGTAAAGGAGATTATCCCGTGTCCGGTAGATCTTATCGGCAAGCACTACTGACGGGTAGAACCCGTAACGCTTGTAATACACTTCAACTTGTTCTTGCAGGTCGCTGCCTTCGTTGTAGTTATCCCAACTTAGCTTCTCCAGCCGGGCTAAGCCATCTACGACACTGATCGAGATCTTGGCGCCAAACTCCGTCTCTGCTCCGGCTTTTCCCCGGACAATCGGTCGAACATGGGGTTGGCTGATGCTGACAATCCGGTCCTCAACCCGGTGCGTCCGGGTCTGGTACATCGTCAGCTGTTGGCCATATAGCTTACGGATAGTATCCAAGTCCAGCAATTGCTTTAGTGTCAGTGCAGGTTCAGGTTTTTTCTCAAGCAGGGCATCAATGATGTGTAGATTACGCCGGACAAAGCGTAACTGCTTCCCTACCGCTTTGCGGATGGCTTTCGGGGTTAGCCGCCTTTTCTTCGCCGCCTGCAGGTATTCCAGG
>CAZHIT010000100.1:5512-8856 GCA_964533125.1 uncultured Candidatus Sumerlaeota bacterium | reverse complement strand
CAAAATCACCCCCCCGTGGGGTGATTTTGCGTAGGGGCGATTCACGAATCGCCCGACCGTCGTGGTGGAGGACCGGTTGGGGTGACGATAAATGGGCGACGGGTGATCAGCGTTGTCTTGGTGCTTAAGGCAACGGGGTCCTTCGACTGCGCTCCGGATGACATACATATGGCGACGGGATCCTTCGACTGCGCTCAGGATGACGTGCCTGGCAAGGGGGACGAAGGGGCAGGCCAGTGATGGGTGGGTCAAGATGACCGTCCACTTGACCCACGCCCCCCTACCGGCCCCCCGGCGGGGCAAAATTATGCGTCCGCAGATACATCTCCCAGGTATGGTCGGGCGCTTCGTGCGAATACACTCCATACAGGCGATCCTCAAAGACATACTGGAAATAGCAGGCGTCGCCGTCCCCTAGAATTATCGGCTCCCGGACCGGCACAAACCCGCTCAGAGGCTCATCCGATACGAAGGCGATGGTCTGCCACACCGCGTCTTCCCCCGGCCCGGAGCGGATTTCGGCCGTGAGCCAGTACCGCCCATCACGGTAAAGAACCGACGGGGCGGCCAGGACCTCCCGGTCAGAGAGGATGAGATTGGCTGCGGCCGCGGCTAGCCCCGCCGGGTCCGGGGCGTGCTTTTCTTCGATGCGGTACTCACCGTCCCGGTAGTGGAAGAAGTAGAGCCGGTACAAATGGTGCCGGGCATCATAAAAGACGAAGGGATTCTGGTGCCGCTCCCCCGGTACGGCGGCGGCTACGGTGGCCTGCTCCGTGAAGCTCACCCCATCGGTACTGGTCAGGTGGACAATGGAAGAATCGGCGCTGTAGTTCCGCGTTCCAAACAGATGCACCACGCCGCCGGCGGCCACCGCTGTCCCCCAGCGCAGCCCGGGAACAATGGGGTTACCGGCATCCTTCGTCCAGTGTACCAAATCGTTGCTGAAGGCGTGGCCCAGGCTCCACTCCGTGCTGTCCGCCCCCAGCCCGGTGTAGTAGCCCCAATAGCGGTACCCATCCCGGTTGAGTTCGACAATGGACAGGGTATGGGTCAGATGCGAATCAAAGGCTCCAGCCGGACCCCGGGGGATAATCCGGCGCGGCTCACTTAGGGCATAGTAGGCCTTGCCGGTTGACGCCGCGTTGCTGCCGGCGGCAAACGTCATCAGCAAGCCGAGGATCAGGACCACCGCCAGATACTGGAGAGAACGCATCCTACTCTACCTCCATGTTCGGCTTGCCTCCGCCGGCTCCAGCGTGCTCAACTGGGATGTGCATCGTGTGCCGGGTGCAGTGCCGGATTTATGTTAACATAATAGCAAATTATGCGACTTTCGTCTACGATTTTCGCTTTGGGCCGTGTGTCAAGGGGGCGGTTCTGTTGACACACTTGTGCTTTTCTGTTGTCATCCTTGCCCGGCATGTCAGCCTGAGCGCAGTCGAAGGATCTCGTCGCCAAATGCTCCCGGATCCGTCCGGCCGCCGCTGTTGCCTTCACCATTCCCGTCACCTGTTGCCATAATTTCCCTCTCCCGATGAGGGATACAGGGTGAGGGTTTCGCGTACCTTCGCCTCCTGCAAGCCCGCCGACCGAAGCCGAACCACCCACCTGAACGGGCATCTCTCTCTGCGGCACAGCCTTGCGTGAATCGCCCCAACCGAACCGTCCTCACCACTAACGGGGCGGGCGGTGCGGCGTCTGGGCCCCTACAACCGAAAAACGGGTGCCGACGGGGACAGGGGAACGACGGGCGGGCCGGCGCGGCGACCGACCCCTACGTCCCAGTGGAACGCGGGCGCGACGTGGTGTGGCACCCATGGTACGCTTGGTGACCATCCCCTCTGATCCAAAAAGAACCTTCCTCCTGACCTAAAACTAAAGGGCGGCGTCTGGCCAACAACCAGACGCCGCCCTGTGGTTTTTCTCCCGGTCAAACCCTTGCTCCGACGGAAACCGCCCTGACCGCGCCGCCCCAAACGCCCCCGGCGGATCAGGGTACCTGACTGTCGCCAAATTGCACGGTAAAGGTTGTTCCGGTGGTTCCACTGGCAAAGTCGATGCGCGCGTTGTGGCGGGCGGCGATGCTGTAGCAGGTGGCGAGGCCCAAACCCGTCCCCTGCTCCTTAGTCGTGAAAAACGGCCGCCCGATCTTATCCCGGTGCTCCGGCGGAATGCCTTGGCCCTGGTCCCGCACCTCGAGGTACGTCGACCCGTTCTGCCGGTAGGTGCAAATGGTCAGCTCGCCGCCCTGGGGCATGGCGTCCATACCGTTGCGCACCAGGTTTAAAACCAGCTGGTAAATCTCCCGCCCGTTCAGCATCAGCTCCCCGACATCGCCCAGCTCCAGGCGCAGCTCGTGCCCGGTATGCAGGGCGTCGGCCAGCAGCAGCGGGTGCAGGGTGCGAAGCAGTTGGTTGAGGCTGCGGGATTGCATCCCCACCGCCTTGCTGCGGGCCAGCGACAAAAACTCGGTGATGATGGAGTTGGCGCGGTCCAGCTCATCGATCATCAGGACGAAATCCTCCCGGTAACCGGCCAGCTCCGGCGACTCCTCCATCAGTTGCAAAAAGCCCCGGATGGTAGTCAGCGGGTTGCGTACCTCGTGCCCGATGGCGGCGGCCATCTGCCCCACCAGGTTCAGCCGATCCAGTCGCGCCATTTCCCGCTCCATCTGCCGCCTCTGGGTGATGTCAACGATAACGCTGAGCACGCAGAGCTTGTCGCCAACCCGGATCACTTCCCGCGACAACAGCCCTTCGCGGACTTCGCCGGCTTTGGTGCGGAAGTTGATCTCCTGGTTCAGAATCTGCCCCCGATCCTGCAGCTCCTGCCAAAGCTCCAGGTACTTTTGTCCGTCCAAAGTCACCTGCAGTTCCTGCGGCGTGTACCCGAGCGACTCCTCCCGGCTGTACCCGGTGGTACGCACCCAGGCCAAGTTCACATCGAGCAGGCGGTTTTCCGGATAGCTCGCGACGTACATCAGGCAGGGGTTCGCCCGGAAGGCCACCTGGAACCGTTCTTCCAACTGCCGGATCGCCAGGTTCGCCTGCTGCCGTTCGGTCAGGTCCCGCGCCGACGCGACCTGCACCATCTCCCCCGCCAACTCAAAAACACAGGTGGAAAATTCCACCGGAACCCGCCGGCCGTCCCGGGTCAGCAGTTCCACCTCAAAGACCGCCTCGCCCGGCTTGGTGCGGGTTGGGCGCTGGGCAGCTACCCTGGCCATCTCGCCCGGCACGGTGATGTCTTCGGGGCCCCGCGCCAGCAGTTCTTCCCGGCTGTAGCCAAGCAAGCGGCAGGCGGCCTGGTTCACGTCCAGAAACTTCCCGGAGGGGTCCTGGTCC
>CAZHIT010000100.1:0-5412 GCA_964533125.1 uncultured Candidatus Sumerlaeota bacterium | reverse complement strand
ACTGGCGGGTGGAGGAAAATCGCGTCCCGGACGTTGTCAAACACCGCCCGGTATTCCTCTCCCTGCTACTGCAGTTCATCAGCCAGAGTCTTGATTTCGGTCAGGTCGTGAATGGAGCTGACGACGCGGGTTACCTGGCCGCCAACCGCAACCGGGGTCAGGAGCGCCTGGATAAAGCGCCGCCCGACCGGGTAATCCCGTTCGGCCGTGTAGCTCCGGGGCAAGCCGGTACTGACGCAGTCCCGAAGGTAGGCTTCAATCTCCGCCGCCTCGGCCGCCGTCCGGTAATCGGTTAGAGCTTTGCCGTTGCAGCTTTCCGGAAACCCCGACAGCCTGGCAACCGCCGCGTTCGAACGGCATCGGCGGAAGGTGCCGTCTTCCAAGGCATCGAAGAAAAGTATCGGGGTGGGAACGCAGTTAAAAATGGTCTCTAACTCGCTGGCGAGGGTTTTCAGCTCGGTTTCCCGCTGCCGGCGTTTACTGATATCCCGAACCACCACCACCACCGTATCTTCACTGCCCAGGCGAAAAGTCTGGATGTTGCACTCGGCCGGGATTTGCCGGCCGATTTTGGTCAACAACTTCGTCTCGAAGGAAACCTGATCCGGCCGGCGCGCCGGACTTATCGCCGGCTCGCCCGGCGCGGTGATGTCTTCGGGGCCCCGCGCCAGCAGTTCTTCCCGGCTGTAGCCTGTCAGACGGCAAGCGGCCAGGTTCACGTCCAGAAACTTCCCGGAGGGGTCCTGGTCCACTGGCGGGTGGAGGAAAATCGCGTCCCGGACGTTGTCAAACACCGCCCGGTATTTCTCCCCCTGCTGCCGCAGCTCATCCGCGAGAGCCTTGACCTCGGTCAGGTCGTGGACGGAGCCAACCAACTGGGTCACCCGCCCGTCCACACAGACCGGCGCCAAAGCGCACTGGACAAACCGCTTGCCGCTAGGATAAGTACGCTCAACGGTGTACGTTAGCGGCTGGCGGGTCTCGATGCACCGCCGGAAGTTGGCCGCCATCAAAGGTCCAATCTCCGGACCGGCAAACTCCTCCGGCGTCTGGCCGATAGCATCCAAGCCGTATCCGGTCAAGCGTGTCTGCGCCGCGTTTGCCCAGCGCCAGCGAATGGTTCCATCGGGGTCCACATCGTAGATGAACAGCGGCTCTTGAGCGTAACTCAACCATGTTGTGTCCGCCCCAGGCAGGGTTCGCAGGCGTTCTTCGAGTTCCCGGTTCCGCTCCCGCAGAGCGGTCAGTTCCGCCTCCAACCGCGTAATCGTTGCTGCTTCCCCCGTCTGCATTGCCCCGCCCCCTTTGCCGCCGGTCCTGCCACAAATGAGTTTATTTGACGCATATGATTTCCTGGTGGTGGTAATCATTTCGGCGTGCCGCAGAAAATACCTGCCAGTCATTCCATGAATTGCTAATATGCGACCTAATTCGCTGCGTGTCTCAAGGGGACGGTTCTCTGGACACGCCAGCGCCTTCCCCTCCGTCGTCACCCCGGCCCAGTTCCCAATCATCGCCAGTCCCATACGGTACGGGGTACGACGGGCGGGCCGGCGCAGCGACCGGCCCCTACAACCGAAAAAGGGACGACGACGATGGACGGGGATCGACAGGTGGACAGAGCCATGGGGACTGTCCCCGTGGCTCAGAATGACTCCTCTGCCCAACACAAAGGAGCTGACCGCATCCGGTCAGCTCCCGCTGATTACGCTTAACCCTGTTTCCCCTCTGTCGGCGGCGGCACCGGTGGCAGACCCGCTGCGATCATCTCCGCCGCGATCTCCGTCACCGCCTTAACCACCCCGCGGCAGAACTCCTTGTGGTTCTCCGCCGGTTTTAAGTCCCGGCAGTACAGGCTCCCCAGCCGTTCCTCCACCCGCCGGCAGAGTTCCTGGATCATCGGCTTCATCCCCTCGGGCCGGGGCATCCCCTGGTCGCGCCCGTAGCGGCACCCGATGGCCAGCACCGCGCCCGAAATCGCCCCGCACACACTGCCCACGCCCAACCCACCGGCAAAACCCAGGGCCAGCCGGTTGCCGAAATTCTGGTATTCCGGCGGCAGGTCGGCCGAGAGCGCCTGCCACACCGCCTCGACGCAGCTATATTCCTCGGCGAACCGCTCATTGGCCCTCCGTACCGCTGCACTCGTATCCGTCATCTTCTCACCTCCGCCCGCGCTTTGCCCATAAATCCACCGGCTTAGTCCCCAGCAAAACTGACCTCCAGGTCCCCCGCGCCGGAGCTAACCACCAAGCTGAACTGCACCCCAGCCTGATCGTACCCCGGGCGCTCATACACTTCGCCCCGCCGGATAAAGCCGGCCTCCTCCAGGTTATTCCCGCCTAAGGCCCCGCGGTACACACAGACCACCCCTGCCCCGGCCGGGAACACCAGGTGGATGTCCGAGGCACCGGCCTCGATAGTCACCTGACAGTGCGGCAACCGGTCTCCCAGCCGGAGCCGATATGCGCTTGCCCCGGTCCGGATGGTGACACTCTCCGCCGCCACCGTCGAAAGGTCCATATCTACCTGGCAGGCCCCGGTAGACGCCGTAATCTCCCACACCGGCTGGTCCGAAAGCTGCATCTCCCACCGCTGCACCGGTTTTCCGGGTCCGCCGCTCCAATCCGCGGGGGAGGTACCCGACAGAGCAACCCGCAGGTTCGCCCGCTCGCCGTCTTCGCGGTACTCCCACACCGGCGGTTCCCCGCGGTAATCCAGGTGGCCGGCCGCGAACCCCTGACTGCCCCCGGCCAGGTGCAACTCACCCGCCCCGAAGTTAAGCTCCAGCCCTCCCCGGGTAACCCCCGGAGTCAACTCCTGGGTATACTCCGCCGTCGCCAGAGGGCCGCTACCCTCGGCATTAAACCCCTGCCAGGCGGCGTACCCGATAATCCCGACCAAGGCCAGCACCAAAATGGCACTCGCCGCCCCGGAGCGGCTGAAGATGAGCTTTAGCCCCAGCGCCACCAGCAATAGCGGCCACAGCCGGCCCATTTGCCACCAAAAACCCCAACTGAGGTACCCCAGGTTCTGGAGCAGCAACAAGACCCCGATAAGGATGAAAAACAGTCCGCTGGCCCAGCGATCCCGCCGCATCTTATCCCCTCCTCAATTCCCCGGGCGCCGCCGCCTTTACCGCCGCCGGCCGCCCAGGAGGATGATTACGCCGATGGCCACGAGCCCCAGAGGCCATAACCGGTGGAGCAGAGCCCAGGGGATAAACTGCTGTACGAGGAACAGCCCGCCCAGGCCCACCAGGATGAAGCCGATGGCCCGGTTCTGGCCCCGGTTTTCCGGCGTTGCCGCCGCCGGACGCACCGGCTCTTCCTCCGTTTCGGTCTCGGGCGGGAGGACCTCTGGTTCGGCGGCACTGGCCGGCTCCGCCGGTCGTGATGGTTCGGCTGGACGGGTCGCCTCCGCCGCCGGACGCACTGCCCCCGCTCGCGGGGCCTCCGGAATAATCACCCAAGCCAGCAGATACAGCATCCCCCCGGTGCCGCCGGCAAAAAAGACCAGCGCCCAGGCCAGGCGCACCAAGGTCACATCGATGTTGAAATACTCCGCTATGCCCCCGCAGACACCGGCGATCACCGACTGGTCACGGGAACGGTACAGCTTAGGCGCATTGGTCATATCCATTCCTCCCTGTTCGTTACTTCCGACAGTATCATATGCCAAAATCGCCTTCCGGTCAATAGTCTTGCCGGACTTCCACCTCAGGCATCCGGGAGAGCGGCCAGAGTATAGCCTTCCATGAGCAGGAAGTCGATGATCCGGGGGAGGGCCGCCGCCGTGGCCGCGTGGGTGGCCCCGTCGTGAAGGAGGATGATGGCCCGCGACCGTCCCGCGAGCGTGGTGCGGACATTAGCGGCGATTTCCCGGGCCGAAAGGCGCGGGTTGGTCGCGTCGCCCCCGGTCACATTCCAGTCGACCCAGCGGTAACCCGCCGCCTTTAGCGCCTCCTCCATCTCCGGGGTCAGGTGCCCGTACGATCCGCCCGGCGCCCGAATCAGGCGGGGCCGGTAGCCGAGGCGGGGCAGCAGCACCTCCTCCGCTGCCTGCAAAGAGGCCAGCAAGGTAGTGGGTGACTGGTAGATTTCGGCGTAATCGTGGCTGTAACTGTGGTTCCCGACGCTGTGGCCAACCGCGCGCATCCGCCGCAGGAGTTCTGGACTGCCGGCGGCGTTTTTGCCGATGACGAAGAAGGTGGCCTTCACCCCGAAGGTATCGAGCACCGCCAGGACCTCGCGGGTCACGGGGGCATAGGGTCCGTCGTCAAAGGTCAGGTAAGCGATCCTGCGGCTGTTGCCGGCCTGGACAACCGGGAGTCCGGTGGCCGGAGTTGGTGCTCCCCCGCCCGGGGTGATGGTGACCGCCTGGGTGGCTTCGTCCCAGGCCACCACCGCACCGGCCGTTTCGCTCACCCCGCGCAGGGGCACCATGGCGTAGCCGTCCCGCACGACCACCGGGGCCGCGAGACGCCGCCAGGTCCCGCCGACGCGCGTAATCCGGTACCCGGGCCAGAGCGTAATCTCCCCCGCCGGTCCGGTGGCGGTGATCGCGTCGTCGGCCGGGTCGTAAGTGATCTTGTAACCCAGGGCCTCAAACACAGGCCGGAAGGGCACCAGCACCCGCCCGTCCTGCAGGAGCGGCGGGGTCGGGAAGTCCAGGCGTTGCCCGCCCAGAGTGACGGTGATTGGGTTTGGGGCTAATGGATTCGGGATTACTGGGTCCGGGATTACTGGATCCGGGATCGACGGGGCCGCCGGGAGGGTTAGCTCTGGACTGTCCGGCCGGCCGTCGCTGTCCGGGTCAGAGAGTAACTGGGCAAGCTCCGGTTGCATGGCTGCGTCCTCCATCGTCTCCGTCCCATCTGCCAGGGGGCTTTGGGTATAGGTCAGGCGCAAACCCGGCAACGCGGTATCGGCTGCGGCCAAGGGGTTTGTCAGCGCCAGCAGGATGCATATCAATAGCGCCAGGAACCTAGACTTCGGCATGGTCTTCCTCCTCACGTCCGTCCGCCCGTTTGTTAGCCATTGTATGGGCCGCCGGACGGGTTCATGCATATATCGCGCGGGCGGGAACCAGACTAAGAACGGCAGTGTGAATCCAGGATCGCCAACAATGATGCGTTGTCTGTCGACGGTGGGCAGATGAGTTACTTATATGTATCCAGCGTTGGGTCCACGTCATTGCGGCGAGCCTGCGACGAAGCAATCTGGCTAAACCTTCCTCGTCGCTTCTGTGCCGGGTAGTATAAAAGGGACGGGGGTTTGCCAGATTGCCGCGCCGACGGAAAGCGTGTCGGCTCGCAATGACGTGGAATGAGGGTTCTGCTAACAATGAGGCCTTAGCCAGTCGGCGGTGACAGGAAAGGTATGGTTTAATCCGTCAGACCTTCGGTTCACG
>CAZHIT010000099.1:0-8882 GCA_964533125.1 uncultured Candidatus Sumerlaeota bacterium | reverse complement strand
AACTGGGGGAGAAGGTGGCCGATGCGTTTGCGGCGGGGGAAAAGCTGAAACAGGAAAGGTAAGGACATCGGATGGATACCGGATTTTTGGGGTAAGCGGCTTTCCCGGCCGCCTGGCTGGATATGCGATGTGAAGGATCTAGGCTCAATGGTTGTGCGCCCGTCCTGCACCCAAGGCAGCGGTATCCCGAGAGCGAGGCGCTGGGAGCTTGCGATAAGGGCCATAGGATGGCGGAGACTAGGTGCCTGGGGGAAGAAACAGCCCAGAAAAGCAGCTATCCTGCCGATAATGCAATCCGCCCCATTTGTTCTGCCGCCGGGATCAACCGGTAGGTCCAAAGCAGTTGATGATGAGAAAGAGGACTGCCCGCAGGACGGGTAATCCTCTTTGCACTTGCTCAGGGCGAACATATCCGATTCATCCGAGTGACGTCCTGCTGGCGAAAGTGGCAACCTGGCACGGCGGCTTTGTTTATTACGCCAAAAGCGCCGCCAAACTCTCGCGGTACGGCGCGCGGACCACCCCGCGCTCGGTGATGATGGCCGCGATCAGTTCCCCCTGGGGTAACATCAAACGCGGGATTGGCAACCCGGACCCCGTCAGGGGCGACGCGGACGCCGCCAATATGGGTGACTTCGCGGGGATCGCGCTCCTCGATGGGGATGCCGCTGCCGTCAGCGATAGCGAGGTCGAGGGTGGATACCGGAGCGGCAATATAGAAGGGGATGGAGTGGGCGCGGGCCAGGACGGCGAGGCTGTAGGTGCCGATCTTATTAGCGGTGTCGCCGTTAGCAGCGATGCGGTCGGCGCCGACGATAACGAGATCGACGCGGCCCTGTTGCATCATATAGCCGGCCATGCTGTCGGTGATGAGGGTGACGGGGATGCCGTCCTGCATTAACTCCCAGGCGGTAAGGCGGGCGCCCTGCAGGAAGGGCCGGGTCTCGGCCGCTAGCACCTGGATGTTTTTCCCGGCGGCCACGGCGGCGCGGATGACGCCAAGGGCGGTGCCGTACCCGGCGGTGGCGAGGGAGCCGGTGTTGCAGTGGGTGAGGACGCGGGCACCACCGGGGATCAGTATCTGCCCGTGCTGCCCGAGGCGGCGGTTGGTGGCGATGTCCTCAGCCAGGAGATCGACGGCGGCCTGCTCCAGGCAGCAACTGAGTTCAGAGGGGCTAAGATGCGCATTGGTGGCGGCCAAAGCGGCGAGGCGGTCCACCGCCCAGGCGAGGTTGACGGCGGTGGGGCGGGCCGCCCGGATGGCGGCGGCGCATTCGGGCAGGGACTGAGCACAGGCCCCGGCGGCGATGGCCTGGGCAGCGAGGACGAGGCCGAAGGCGCCGGCGACGCCGATGGCCGGGGCGCCCCGCACCTGCATCTTCTGAATAGCGGCGATGACTGCGGCGTAATCAGCGCATTCCACATAGCGCAGTTCGCCCGGGAGCAGCGTCTGGTCGATAATCAGGAGTTTACCGCCGGCCCATTGGATGGGCTCCATAACCTTACCCCTTTCCGGCATCATGCTACTCGGCGCGGGCGGTCGAGAGTTCATGGGCACAGGCGCAGTGACGTTCCTGGTCTACCGGGATCAGTTCGATCATCCGGTACAGAACGCGCTTAACATTCTCCACATTCCGGTTGAAGACCTCGATGACCTCGGCATGGCTCACCGGCGCAAGACCCGGGTGGTCGGCAAGACCGACATCGTAGTCGGTGATGAGCGAAATATTCACATAGCACAGCTCCAGCTCCCGGGCCAGAACGCATTCCGGGTACTGGGTCATGTTGATGACCTCCCAGCCCATCTGCGAAAACCAGCGGCTCTCGGCCTTGGTCGAGAAGCGCGGCCCCTGGATGACCACCACCGTACCCCGGTCGTGGTGGGGGATGCCGGTCTCGCGCACTGCCTGCAAAGCAATAGCGCGCAGGTCCGGGCAGTAGGGCTCGGCGGTGCTGATGTGGGTGGTGACCGGGCCGTCGTAGAAGGTGTCCTTGCGGCCGGTGGTGCGGTCGACAAACTGGTCGGTAATGACAAAATCCCCCGGCTTGATCTGGGGCTGGAGGCTGCCGGCGGCGTTCGGGCCGATGACCCATTTTACCCCCAGCTGCTTCATGGCGTACAGGTTCGCCCGGTAGGGGATCATATGGGGCGGCAGGCGGTGGTCCTTACCGTGCCGGGGCAAAAAGGCGACTCGTTTGCCGCCGACGGTGGCGAGGGCAATGCGGTCGCTGGGGGGGCCGTAAGGGGTGTCGACGGTGACCTCCTCCACGCCCGCAAGAAAGGTGTAGAACCCGGAACCGCCAAAGACGCCGATGTCCGCTTTTTTCTCCATTTGGTTCACCTCTTGTCCATGTTTTCCCTTAAAATAGCTATTCGCGGCCGGCGGGCCAATCCCTCCCGGGCAGGGTTTTTCGTCAGGCTTGCCGAAAGTCCTTGCGGTATTGTATAATTACCCTAAAGTGACGAGCCGGATCCTTTCCGGCCGCAGTCTGACGGGGAGGTCAAGTATTTATGGCAACAGTCCGCACCGCTATGGTGCAAATGGATGTAGTCCACGGCGACACGGAGCGCAACCTCGCGGTCGCCCTGGCAAACCTCGAAAAATGCGCCGACCGGGGAGCGGAAATAGTGGCCCTGCCGGAGATGTGGCTGACGGGTTACGCCTTCCGCGACCTGGTGAACTTAGCCGCGACAGCGGTCCCGGGCGCGATTGAGCAACTCCGGGAAGCGGCCCGGCGGTTTAAGCTGACCATTGTGGCCGGTTCAATGCCGGAGCTGGCGCCGGAGAAGGTGTACAATACCGCCTATGTGATCGATCCGGCGGGGCAGGTGCTGGATACCTACCGCAAAATCCACCTGTTCAGCTATTCGGGCGAGGAGCGGTTTATCGCCGGGGGCGACCGCCTGCCGCCCATGCTTACGACCGGCGACACCAAATACGGGGTAACCATCTGCTACGATATCCGGTTCCCGGAGGTGTTTCGCCCGCTCGCGGTGCAGGGGGCGCAGATCATCTTCGTGCCGGCCCAACTGCCGCATCCGCGCTTAAACCACTGGCGGATCCTGCTGCAGGCACGGGCGGTAGAAAACCAAACCTTTATCGTCGGCTGCAACCGGGTGGGGCGGGTGAAGCAGCTGGAGTATTTCGGCCATTCCATGGTCGTCGACCCCTGGGGTGAGATTCTGGCCGAGGGCGGGGAAGACGAAGCGATTCTGGTGGCGGACCTGGATCTGTCGCAGGTGGAGGCGACCCGGGAGAAAATGACCGTGTTTGCGGACCGGGCGCCGGCCATCTACCGGACGTTCGCGGAGTAAACCCAGGGAGGATGCGCGATAAGCGTCCTCCTTAGCTATGACCAGGGGTAGAGGAGAGAAGGAGGGTTTAGGGTGATTGACCGCCAGATCGTAAGCCAACTCCAGGCCATTGCCGGGGCGGGCAATGTGTTTACCACGCCGGAAGAGTGCCTTTGCTATTCGTACGACGCGACCACCGAGCAGTTCCGGCCGGAAGCGGCGGTGCAGGTACAGACGGCGGAGCAGGTGTCGCAGATTATGAAACTGGCCGGCAAAGCCAAAATCCCGGTGGTTCCACGGGGGGCGGGCACGGGGCTTAGCGGCGGTTCGGTGCCGGCCCGGGGCGGCATTGTACTGGACCTCTCGGGCATGAACCGGATCCTCTCGATCGACACCGAAAACCTGGTGGCCGTCGTCGAGCCGGGGGTGATCACCGCCGACCTGCACCGGGCGGTGGAAGACCTCGGTCTGTTTTACCCGCCGGACCCGGCGAGCCTGGCCAGTTCCACCCTCGGTGGCAACGTGGCGGAGTGCTCAGGTGGGCCGCACGGGGTGAAGTACGGGGTGACCAAGGACTACGTCCTGGGCCTGGAAGTGGTCTTACCGACCGGTGAGATCATCCATACCGGCGGGCAGACGATGAAGAATGTTACCGGCTACGACCTGACCAAACTCTTCACCGGTTCGGAGGGCACGCTTGGGGTGATCACCAAAATCATCCTGCGCCTAATCCCGAAACCAGAGTATAAGCAGACCATCCTCGCCACCTATCACCGTTTGGAGGACGCCACGGCCACGGTCTCGCGGATCATCGCCGCCAAGATTATCCCGACCACGCTTGAGCTGATGGACAGCGTGGCCATTTACTGTGTGGAGCAGTATCTGCACATCGGCCTGCCCCTGGATGTGGAAGCCCTGCTGCTGATTGAGGTGGACGGCTTCCGCGAAACGGTGGAAAAGCAGCGCGGGATTATCGCCGCCGCCTGCCGGGAGAGCGGGGCGGCCGAAGTGAAGGTGGCGGCCACGGCGGCCGAAGCTGACGACCTGTGGCGGGGGCGGCGGGCGATTGCCACAGCGGTAGCCCAGCTTAAACCCTCCAAGATCTCCGAAGACATCACCGTGCCACGCAGTAAGCTCACCGAGATGGTGCGCCGCGTCAAAGAGATTGCCAAGAAACACGAGATTATGCTTGCCATCTGCGGCCACGCCGGGGACGGCAACCTCCATCCGATGCTGCTGGTGGATATCGACGATCACGCCGAGTATGCCCGGGCCGAGGAGGCCACCGGCGAAATCTTCCGGGCGGCCCTGGAGCTGGGGGGCACCCTCTCGGGTGAGCACGGCATCGGCTTAACCAAAGCACCTTTTTTGGAACTCGAGGCCGGCCGGGATGGCATCGCCCTCATGGAGAAGATCAAACGGGCCATCGACCCCGGGAATATCCTCAATCCCGGCAAGATGTTCCGGAGGTGAGAAGATGAGCGAAACGCTGGAGGCTCTGCGTAAAGAAATCAACCGGTGCAACCGCTGCGGCACCTGCCGTTCGGTCTGCCCGATTTTCCGCGAGCTGAAAGGAGAGCAGTTCGTAGCCCGGGGCAAGCTGCAGTTAATCAGCGCCCTGGGCAAAGGCGAACTTGCCCTCACCCCGCATTTGGAGGAACTGCTGCAGCTGTGCCTGCTGTGCAAGGCCTGCGTCAGCGCCTGCCCGAGCCAGGTGCCGGTAGACCGGCTGGTCATGGCCGCCCGGGCTGAGGTGGTGCGCCGCAAAGGCCAGCCGGCCCTGCCGCGCCTCATCTACCGCCAGTTACTGCCCTACCGCGGCCGCCTGCGCGCTGCCGGGGGAATGCTCGCCTGGTACCAGCGCTCGTCGCTACAGCGCTTTTTGCGCCGCTCCGGGGTGCTAAAACGCCTGCCCGGCGACCTCGCGCCGAAGGAACGGCTGCTGCCCCAGGCGCCGCGCCAAACCCTCACCAGTCAATTGCCGGCGGTGGTGAAAGCCCTAAACGAGCGCGGCCGGGTGGCCTATTTTATCGGCTGCGCCACGAACCTGCTCTTCCCGGATACCGGGCGGGCGGTGGTGGAGGTACTGACCCGCAACGGGATTACGGTGCTGATCCCGCCGATGCAGTGCTGCGGTATTCCGGCCCGGAGCGGCGGGGATGAAGAAACGGCGCGGAAACTGGCGGCGATGAACCTGGAATGGTTTAAGACGAGCGAGGTGGACGCGGTAGTGGTCGACTGCGCCTCTTGCGGCTCGACCCTGCGGGGTTACGGCGAATTTTTAGGGACGCCGGAAGCGGCGGCCTTCAGCGCCAAGGTCCGGGATATCAGCGAATACCTGGTGGATACAACCGACTTCGCCCATGACCTGCACCCGGTACCGGGACGGGTGACCTACCACGACCCCTGCCATCTGGTGCGGGGGCAGAAGGTAGCAAAGCAGCCGCGGGCCATCCTGCAGGCGATCCCAGGCTTAGAACTCGTGGAAATGCGCGAGGCGGACAAGTGCTGCGGCTCGGCCGGATCGTTCTTTTTGAGCCATTATCCTCTGGCGATGCAGGTAACTGCGCGCAAGACGGCGAATATCGCCGCGACCGGGGCGACGCTGGTGGCCACTGCCTGCCCTTCCTGCCGGATGCAGCTGGCGCACGGATTAGCCGAACAGGGGATGGAGCAGCCGGTAATGCATGTGGTGGAGTTATTGGCCCGGTCGTACCGGAACGAATAGATTTTTCGGGGATACCGGATACCAGGCCCGGGCGGCAGAGCGGGAGGCAGCGCGATGCAGGAGTTGGCGTACTGGGTTGGCTTGAATATGGCGCCGGGCATCGGCCCGAAGCGCTTTGCCCGCCTGCGGGAGCATTTTGGCACGCCGGAGGCGGTGTGGGGCGCCGGGCGGGCCGAGCTGCTGCAGGTGGAGGGCTTAAGCGAAACCCTGGTGGACGCCTTTTTGGCCTACCGCGGCAAGGCGGACCCGGAGCGGGAAATCGAGCGCCTCTGGGAAAAAGGCGTCAAGGCGCTCTGCTTAGGTTCGTCGGATTACCCGGGCAGCCTCGCGGCGATTTTTGACCCGCCGCCGGTACTCTACATCAAGGGCGAGATAAGGCTGGCCGACGCGGTCGCCATCGCCATTGTCGGCACCCGCAACCCCACCACCTACGGGCGGGCGGTGGCCGACCAGCTCAGCCAGTCGCTGGCCCGCGAAGGGTTGACCGTCGTCAGCGGTCTGGCGCGGGGCATCGATACCATCTCCCACCGGGGCGCGCTGAAGGTCGGGGGACGGACTATCGCCGTGCTGGGCTGCGGCCTGGATATCGCCTACCCGCCGGAAAATGCGTCCCTGATGACCGAAATCGCCGCCGCCGGAGCGGTGGTCACGCCCTATCCGCTCGGGACCCGGCCGGAAGCCGGGAACTTCCCGGCCCGCAACCGCATCATCAGCGGCCTGTCGCTGGGGACGGTGGTGGTGGAAGCGAACGAGAAAAGCGGGGCGCTGATCACCGCCGACTACGCCCTGGAGCAGAATAAAGAAGTGTTTGCCGTGCCCGGCTCGATCATCAGCCCAGCGAGCGACGGCGCGAACAGGCTGATTCAGCAGGGGGCGAAGCTGGTGGGGAGCGTGCGGGATATTTTGGACGAGTTCCCCTTCCTCTTTGGCGGCGCGGGCGCGGCGCCGGTAGCCGCGGCGGCTGCCGGGGGTGCGTCTTCGGCAGCTGCAAATACCGCCGGGAGTGCGTCCATACCGGCGGCCCCGGCCGTTCCGCTGGTAGCTGTGCCGCTCGTCCCGCCGGACCTCTCGCCGGATGAGCTCGCGGTACTGGAACGGGTAACACCGGAGCCGGTGCATATCGACGAGATTATCGGCGCGCTTACCATCAGTCCGGCCGAAGTCGCGGCCACCCTGATGTTTCTGGAGTTAAAGGGCCATGTGCAGCGGCAGCCCGGACAGTTGTTCTGCCGTCCGGTAACCAATCGCCGCATCCGGTAAGCATGTTTGTCATCCGGTGCTCCGCCGTTGTATCCGGAAAAGTATGGAATCATCCCGCCCCGGCTCAGGAAAGAGCCGCAAGGGCATAATAATATCAGGCGATCCGACATAATAAATAACAGCCGTCAGGCATGATCCCGTTGGAGGTGCAGCCGTGACCAAATCCCTGGTGATCGTTGAATCACCCGCCAAAGCCAAAACCATCGAAAAATTCCTCGGCAAGAGCCATTACACGGTGAAAGCCTCGCTCGGGCATCTCCGCGATCTGCCGAAAAGCCAGCTGGGCGTGGATGTGGACCAGGCCTACGAGCCGAAGTACATCACCATCCGGGGCAAGGGCGACATTATCAAGGAGCTGCGCGAAGCGGCCAAAAAGAGCACCAAGGTGTTGCTGGCCGCTGACCCGGACCGCGAAGGAGAGGCTATTTCCTGGCACCTCGCCTTTTTGCTGGGCCTCTCACCGGAGCAGCCCTGCCGGATCACGTTCAATGAAATCACCAAGGGCGCCATCCGGGAGGCCATCCGCAAGCCCCGGGCCATCGACTTAAATTTGGTCGACGCCCAGCAGGCGCGCCGGGTGCTGGATCGCCTGGTCGGCTACAACCTAAGCCCGCTCCTGTGGCGGAAGGTCCGCAAAGGTCTTTCGGCCGGGCGGGTGCAGTCGGTGGCGGTGCGCTTAATCCACGACCGGGAGGAAGAGATCAGCGACTTCGTTCAGGAGGAATACTGGTCGCTGACCGCGCACCTGGCCCTGCCGGGGCGGGCGGCGCTGGAAGCGAAGCTCCTGGAGTACCAGGGTGAGAAGATCAGCCCGAACAGCGAAGCGGCGGTGCAGGCGGTTATCACGGCTCTGAACAGCGAAACCTTTACCGTCAGCGAGGTCCGGCGGCGGGAACGCAAGCGCAACCCATCGCTACCCTTTACCACCAGCAGTCTGCAGCAGGAGGCGGGCCGCAAGCTTGGCTTTACCACCAAGCGGACGATGTTCGCCGCCCAGCAGCTGTACGAGGGCCTCGAGATTGGGGCGGAGGGCTTGGTGGGCTTAGTGACCTACATCCGGACCGATTCCCACCGCATTGCGACCGTGGCCGCCGAGGCCGCCGCCCAGTACATCCGGCAGAAGTTCGGAGCGGAGTACGCCCCGGAAGAGAAGAAAGCGAACGGGGGGCAAAACGCCAAGGCTCAGGACGCGCACGAGGCGATCCGCCCCACCGAGGTCAGCCGCGAGCCGGAGCAGGTGCAACAATACCTTTCGCGCGACCAGTACCGGCTGTACAAACTGATTTGGGAGCGCTTTGTCGCGAGCCAAATGAGCCCAGCCGTCTACGATACGGTGGCCGCCGACATCCGCGCCGGGGAATACCTGTTCCGGGCGTCCGGCAGCGTAATGCTGTTCAAGGGCTTTACGGCCGTGTATGTGGAAGAAGAGGACGAGAGCCGGGAAAAAGAAGGCGAAGACCTGTTCCAGGAGCTGCAGGAAGGTACGAAACTAACCCTGGAAGAGCTGACTCCGCAGCAACACTTCACCCAGCCCCCGCCGCGCTACACCGAGGCGATGCTGGTGAAAACCCTGGAGGAAAAGGGCATCGGCCGGCCGAG
>CAZHIT010000098.1:8540-8910 GCA_964533125.1 uncultured Candidatus Sumerlaeota bacterium | reverse complement strand
GTCTTTGAGGCGGAGGATGGGCTCTAGGACGATGGGAGAAATGAGGTGGATCTCGTCCGAGATGCCGGAGAGGACCTTGATAGAGTTTAGGATGGCGCTCGCGGGAGCATTCATCAGGGTGGAGGTCTTGCCGGTAATGATGCAGCCGTCCGGCAGGCTGATCGCCATCGCCGGTCCGCCGGTCTGGGCGGCTTTATCGAGCGCCGGACGGACCACCGTGCGGCTTTCGGGCTCTAAGTTCAGCCCCCGCAATATCAGCTCGTTGCGCTGGGCGGTGTCGATATCCACGATTCCCTGCTTGTAGTCGCACCAGGCCTTGTAATAGCGGCGGATAATCTCGTCCTTTGCCGCCTTTTCGACCGCGTCGTTA
>CAZHIT010000098.1:5297-8483 GCA_964533125.1 uncultured Candidatus Sumerlaeota bacterium | reverse complement strand
CGGCGGATAATCTCCTGCCGTCCGGCCTCCTGGACGACTTCGTCGTCGAAGATGCCGTAGCCGGCCATATTCACCCCCATGTCCGTTGGGGACTGATAGACCGACTCGCTGCCGGTGATCTGGCTTAAGATCGTTTTCAGCACCGGGAAGGCCTCGATATCCCGGTTATAGTTGACGGTGGTTACGCCGTAAGCGTTGAAATGGTAGTGGTCGATCATATTGACGTCCTTTAAGTCGGTCGTCGCCGCCTCGTAGGCGATGTTGACCGGGTGCTTTAGGGGCAGGTTCCAGATGGGGAAGGTCTCGAATTTGGCGTACCCGGCTTTGATCCCGCGCTTGTACTCGTGGTAAAGCTGCGACAGGCAGGTGGCCAGTTTGCCGCTGCCGGGACCGGGCGCGGTCACCACCACCAGCGGTTTGGTCGTTTCGATGTAGGGGTTGGCCCCGTACCCACCGTCGCTGACGATAACATTCAGATCGGTAGGATAGCCCTTGATTGACCGGTGGATATAGGTCGTGACCCCCCGAATCTCCAGCTTCTGACGGAAGATATCGGCGGAGGGTTGTCCGGTGTACTGGGTGATCACCACGCTGTTGATGTCGATGGACCACCGGCGCAGGTTGTCGATGAGGCGCATCACATCTAGGTCGTAGGTGATCCCAAAATCGGCCCGGATTTTTTTGCGCTCGATATCGCCCGCGTTGATGGAGAACACGATTTCGGCCTTGTCCCGCAGGGTGTGGAGCAGCCGGACCTTGGCGTTCACGTCAAAACCGGGCAAAACCCGGGCGGCATGGTAGTCGTCAAACAGCTTGCCGCCGAACTCCAGGTACAGCTTGTTGTCGTACTGCTCAATCCGCTTTAGGATTTGCTCAGTCTGCTTCCGGAGGTACAACTCATTGTCGAAGCCGATTCTCATGCTCACCCTTCTTTCTTTTTTACTCGCCGCTGTAAACACAAACCAAGGATAAGAATATCACTTTCAGGGCGGAAATTCAAATAAAACTTGCGGTTTCTCCCAACTTTTTTCGGCTGCCGATTCTCGGATTTCGCACCTGACCTGACCCCAGACCGCCAGATAAAGGCCCCCGCCGGGGTCCGGTCGGGGGCCAGATGTTCTGTTTGGGCTTAAGGCTGGAAATACCGCTGCAGGTCGTAGGGCGAGAAAATCCCCTTGTCGGTAACCACCCCGTCGCAGAGCTTCGGCGGGGTAATGTCGAAGGCCGGGTAATACCCCTTCACCCCATCCATGGTCGTTTTCACTCCCATCGCCTCCAGCACAAAGCTCCCCTCCCGCTCCTCGATCTCCACCGTATCGATGGTGGGATGCTCGGGGTTGGGGGCGCCGGTGACGAAATAGGGGATGCCCCAGTAGGAGGCGGCGAGCGCGATCTGGAAGGTTCCGACTTTGTTGACGATGTAGCCGTCCATGCTGATGACATCGGCCGCGGAAGTGAACACATCCACCTGCTTCTGCTTCAGGACATAGCCCGGCATGTTGTCGGTGATGACGGTAACATCAAAGCCCTGGTCCCGGACCACACTCGCGGTGAGGCGCGCGCCCTGGAAATAGGGACGGGTCTCCGGGCAAATCACCCGGACGCTCTTGCCCCGGTCTTGGCATTCCCGCAGCATCAGCCCGACGATGGTCTCGGCAAAGCACTGGGTCATGACCGTGCCGTTCTGGGGGAACTGCCCCACCAGATAGCGGGCGATATCGGCCCGGCGGTTGTAGCGGGCGTTCATGAAGTTCACCGCGTGGTCAAAGAGGGCCGCCTCGACCTCTTTCCCCTCCGCCACAGCTTTCCGGGCGGCCTTGAGGCTGCCTTCCACGACTTTCACCATTTTCTCCGCTGTCGTTGGGCGGGCATGGGAAAGGGTGTACGCCGCCTGCTCCAGATAGGCCAGATACTCCGCCGCCGGCTTGTCTTTCGCCTCGTGGGCGGCCAGGACCATGCCCATCGCCGCCGCCATGTACGGGCCCCCGCTCTGGGTGACCATATCCCGGATGGCCTGGGCGACCTCGCTGTGGTGACGGCAGGTAACGTACTCCACCCGTACCGGATAGATCCGCCGGTCCAGAATACGCACCACTCCCTGGTCGTACCAGGCCACATTTTCAAACTGCAGCATAAACGCTAAGCCTTCGTCCGCTCGCTTCATTCTCATTCCTCCTGTTGCTTTGCCCTTGTCCGGTTCCGCTAATAGTATTCCCCGCCGCCGCGCGCTTTCCTCCTGCTTTTCCCCGGCGGCATGGAGGGAAAAGGCGGCCTGCCTGAGAATTATGACAGGTAAAAGAACGAAGGGGGCGCAGCCCGGGACTTTGGGGCCGCTCCGCCCGGATAAGGAGAGATGAACATGGGGGCACCGGTGAAGCCCACGGTGGGATTTGCGGACTTAGACAAACTGGATGTCCGGGTGGGGACGATTATCGGGGTGGAAGACTTACCCAAATCGCGCAAGCTGATGAAGCTGACGGTGGATTTTGGCGACTTCACCCGGACCATCCTGCCCGGCATGAAGGGCGAACGCCTCAATCCCCAGGAAATCGTCGGCAAGCAGGCGGTCTTTGTGGTCAACCTGGCGCCGAAGGAGATGGCGGGCGAGGTTTCGGAGGGGATGTTGTTTGACATCGGCTTCGCCGACGGTATTAAGCCGGCGCTGGCGGTGCCGGAGTGGCCGGTTCCCAACGGGAGCCGCTTGGGGTAAGCGATTTTCGCCATTATGATTGCTGTCTGGGACAGGTATAACTGCCGGCCGGGGTTCATTCCTGGGCGGCGGTTGTCTTTTTGGCATCATTCCAGCGCCGTAAGGAAGTGGGCGATGCTGTCCCAATACAGATCATTCTCCTGCAGGTCGTTGTGCCCGGCGTTAGGGATAGTCACTTGCACAGCCGGGCCGCCCCAGTAGTGAAGCAGGTTATAAGCGTGCGCCGGGGGAATGACTTCGTCCCGTTCGGCGATAAGGGCCAGAAGCGGCAGGTTCAGCCGATGCGCGATCGCGACCGAATCAAAACGGTTGCGCAATATCAGTCCGGCCGGCACCCAAGGCAGACGGCTTTGAACCACCCGGACCAGACTGTCGTACGGAGTGACCAGAATCAGACCCTTCACCGGCCGCTCCTGCGCCAGATGAACCGCCACGCCGGTGCCGATACTGCGGCCCATGAGAACGACCTGGCCGGG
>CAZHIT010000098.1:0-5287 GCA_964533125.1 uncultured Candidatus Sumerlaeota bacterium | reverse complement strand
GGCCGGGGGCATAATCCCCACTAGCGGCGAAGGTATCATAGATCAGCGCTGCGTCCCGGCAGAGGTTCCTTTCGTTCGGCTTTCCTTCGCTCCGGCCATAGCCGCGGTAGTTTACCAGCAGCACAGCGCAGCCGGGAAAGCGGTCAGCTTCGGCGACCAGATGGGATAATTCCTCCCCGTTGCCGCCGTAATAGATCAGCAGGGGCGGTGGGGTGGTCCCCGGCGGCCGGACCAGCCAGCCGTACAGGCTGACTCCGTCGCCGGTCTTGATGCTGACCTCCTCGGTCTGGGGCTGGGTGTTTGCGACCCAGGCGGCGTATTCAGCGCTGATTTGGGGCGGGAAAAAGAGCAGCCGATCCTGCATCAGGAAGAGTGCCGCCAAGACTGCGCCGTACAGACCGATTAGCCAAACCAGCCAGCTCATTTTCATTTTACCTCTGAGTACTATCTGCATTTACCCTGTACCTCATTTGATCTTGGTTATGGGCGCGAAGCAACAGGGGACGAGATTGCCGCGTCGGACTGCGGTCCTCCTCGCAATGACGTAATCCAAGCCCTGTCCTTATGAACCATTATGGCTGGGTCGGACCAAAGACCGTACCATCGACCGTTCTTAACTCACGACGCTAATCGGCGCACCCCGGTCATAGGCGGCAATGACCTCAGCCAGCAGCGCAACCAGCCTTTGCCTTGACTCCAGGCATTTCCAGCCGATATGCGGGGTCAGAATCACATTGGGCAGCGTATACAACGGACTGTCCGGCACGGGCGGTTCCGGGTCCTGTACATCCAGCGCCGCACCGGCGATAGTCCCGTCCCGGAGCGCCTCGATGAGGTCGCTTTCCTGAATGATCGCCCCGCGGGCGGTGTTGATAATACAGGCCGATGGCTTCATCAGACTAAGCCTCGCCCGGCCGATCAGGTGCCTGGTGTCCGGGGTGAGCGGGCAGTGGATGGAGACATAATCGCTTTCCCGCAGCAGTTCATCCAGGCCAACAAAGCGGGCGGCCAGGCCCCCTAAATCCCGGGGAGTCCGGGAATACACCAATAGCTTCATCCCCATGGCCTGCCCCAGGCGCAGCACCTCGCGGCCGATGGCCCCGGCGCCGATAACGCCCAGGGTCTGGTTCTGGATTTCCCGGTGCGGCAGCCGCAGCGGCCCAATGAAGTTGCGCCGGTCTCCGGCCTGGAGCATGGCTTGCTGGCGAACCAGGGAAGAACTAAAGCTCAGGATGAAGGTGATAGCCAGTTGCGCCACCGCGGCGGTGCTGTACCCCGGGATGTTGCAGACCGTGATCCCTTTGGCCCGGGCGGCGGCCAGGTCGATATTGTTATACCCGGTGCCGGCCTCGCAGATCAGCTCCACCGAGGCCGGAAACTGACTGATCAATGCCCCGCCCAGCGGCAGTTCCTTGGAGATGACCACCTGGGCGTCCGCTAAACGCGGCAGGATCTCTGCCTCCTGGCTTGCCGGGTAAACCGTGAGCGCGCCGAGGTTAGCAAGCGGCGCGAAATCCAGCTTGCCGTCAAAATCCAGCCGCGCGGCGTTGAGAAAAATCAGGTTTTTCATCTTGCCCTCCCGTTATATCCGTTACCCGGATTACTTGCCCGTCAGCCGCCGGGCGATGCGGTTAACCTCGTAGAACACCCGACCGGTGTCGATGGTCTTGAACTCGCGCTTCTCCACCAGAATCTCACCGTTTACGATTACCGTCTCCACCTCGTCCCCGGTCGCCGCGTAGGCGAGGGCCGACAGGAGGTTGTGGCGGGGGTAAAACTGCGGCCGGTCGATATCGAGGACGATCAGGTCAGCCTGCATTCCTTCTTTGATGACGCCGGTGGTCCCGGCCAGGCCCAGCGCCTTCGCCCCGTTGACCGTGGCCATCTGCAGGCCCTCCGCCGCCGTGATCAGGGTCGCATTTTCCTGCCGCCCTTTGTGGATGAGGGTGGCACAGGACAGGTCGCGCCACAGATTTTGCGTGTTGTTGCTCGCGGCGCTGTCGGTACCAAGGCAGACGTTGATGCCCTTCGCCCGCAGCTCGCCCAGGGGCGCAAACCCGTTCGCGAGCTTGAGATTGCTCACCGGGTTGGTGACGACGTCCACCTGCTTCGCCGCCAGGATATCCATATCGGCCTCGGTCAGGTAGACGCAGTGCGCGGCCAGGGCCGGGCCGTCGAAAAAGCCCACCTGGTTTAGGTATTCCGTGGGAGTAAGGCCGTACTGTTCGCGGATCACCCGGACCTCATTGCGGCTCTCGGCCAGATGGACGCAGAGCCCCAAGCCCAGGTCCCGCGCTTCCCCCACTACCTGGGTCAGATACGCAGGATTGCAGGTGTAGGGGGCGTGGGCCGAGAGACGGAAGGTGAGGCGCGGGTTGTTTCTTTTCTGCCAGTACGCGATCTCGGTCTTGGCTTCCCGCAGCCGTCTCTGGCCGCCCTCATCCTGCCCCTCGCCGACCAGACCCCGGGAAAGGCAGGCGCGGATCCCGCTCTCCTCCACCGCCCGGGAGGTCTCGTGGATGAACATATACATATCAAAAAAGCAGGTGGTGCCGGTCCGGAGCATCTCCATAATCGACAGGAGCGAGCCCCAGTAGCAATCCTCGCCGGTGAGCTTGTCCTCCAGCGGCAGAATGTGGCCAAAGAGCCAATCGTCGAAGGGCAGGTCGTCGGCGTAGTTACGAAACAGGGTCATGTAGGAATGGTTATGGGCGTTGATTAGCCCGGGCAGCAGCAGTTTATTGTACCCGTCAATCGTCTTGTCGGCCGCAAACCCCGGCGGGGCGGCGCCGACCGCGGCGATGCGGTCCCCGTCGATATAGACATCGGTCTCGCGCACGGTGTACGCGCCGGCCTCCCACAGGGCCGCCAGGATGTTGGCGATTCTCGTTTTCATGATAACCCCCCTGCCCCATTTATTTGCAGTTGTGGCCTTCGCCGACAAGTATTCCGCAGCCGGGTTCGAAATTCCTCTAACCCGACCCTCTGGGCGGATCGGGGGACAGTATGCACCATACCTGCATAGCCTGCATATCTATCCCTGGTATCAGGTGATTGCTCCGGCGGATGTTGTATGTTTATGCACTCGGCGATAGTGAAAGTAACCGTCCGGCGCGGCCAGTATTTTTCCGGCAGCAGCAAAGCGAAAAGCCAGCGGATCAGCACAGCAGCCATTAAGAGCACCTCCACATCATCATTCCCGAATCAACCCAAGACGGGTCTAAGAATAGTATAACTGGGAATCCTGGGCGTGAACGGAAAAAACTCGGAAAAGGCAAATAAGTTTAACCCAAGGGCTGCTCCGGGGATCGGGGCGCACGGCAAGAGCATTATGTTTCAGCTGCTTCCGGCGGCAGGTGGGATAATTAAACGCACCCGGGATTGGCGGGTGCGCCACAACCAAACCAGACCAAGCGCCGGCCATTCGCCGGCCGGGAACATCAACTCCATGACGGGGAAGGGCTTTTGATCCCTGCGCTTTAAGACCGGCGGCGCAGGCGGGGCAAAACAGGCAACCGAACAGGTACCAAACAGGGCACTAACAGGTAAGGAACAGGGCGCATCAGGCCCTGATTTCCCGGGGCGGCGGCCCTGGGTTATTCGCCGACCGGGAACATCAGCTCCATGACATGGACCGGCTGTTTGCCCCCGAGTCTGATGCCGTCGGCACAGGCGACGCAGTAGACGGCCACCTTCCCGGTGACGATTCCGGCGCAGTGAGCCTGCATCAGCGCCAATTTCTCCGCGTCGGTGTGGGGCTTAAAGATCCCAGGCGGGACATCGGTACCAAAGCGTTTGGGTGCGAGTTTGGGGTAATGGGCGAGCGGCGGCTGGAGCAGGCTGATACCGCAAAAACGGGTCTCGCCGCGGGTTTCCGGCAGTTCGAGCACCCGGAGGTTCATTTTCGCCAGAAGTACCCGCACAGCCGCGTGAACCGCCGGTTTGTTGTAGACGCGCCAGCAGTCCTGCAGAGTGATGGCCTCGCCCCGGTAGTCCGGCAGGGGGAACTCGGCGTCCTGCGCCAGGACCTCCCAGATGGAAACCACCTGCTCTGCCGGTGAGGACTCGTCGCAGAAGGCAGCGCAGGTGTTGCAGATGACTACGGCGGTGTCTTCCGGCCGTAGGGATTGGAGGTTGACGCGGCAGCAGCCGGTGATTTGGTAACCAACCTGTTGGGTCAGGTATTCCGCCAGTTTTTGGGCGGTTTGGGGGTAGGCGGCGGTGAAGCGGCAACTGGGGAAGTAGATGTTAGGCATGGACGAGCCTCCTTGATGTTAGATGGCCTCATTCTGAGTACACCCAGTCTGCTCTCCCCGAATCTGTACCCACTCAATGGGCGCGGCTAGTCAGCATCTTCTTGGATACCATGATCAGATCGTATAGATCGATCAGGCCGTCATGGTTGAGGTCAAAGGCGGCATTCATGCCTTCCTCGGCGCGGGACCCATACAGGCGAGCCAGATAGACGAGGTCCATCATGTCGTAGGTGCCGCTGGCGTCGATGTCCTCCGGTTCCCGGTCGATGGTGTAATCAAAGGAAGCCACCAGAGAGGTCAAGTGCGGGTATCCTTCATCTACGCTGATTGCTTTTACCGTACAGCTTTGGCTGATGGTAATTGGATCGGTAAACTTGGACCCATTGGTCACGGTCGGGGTACTGCCGTCCAGGGTATAGTAAACAAACTGTTTATCAGCGGTGGGGGCCAAACGCAGGGTCAGCGGCGCGTCGTAATCTCCGGGCAAGATGTCAGCGGTGGGCGGCAACAAAGGGGAAGAATTGAAACGATAGTAGACATATTGTTCGTCTCCATTGCCAATGCGGGTATATACATACAGATAACTGCTTCCATTGATGGTAAACGGTTCGGTATAAGCCCAGTTCAAATCTGTCATCGCTGAATAGGTGTAATCCAGGAAACATCTTACAGTCACTTCCGGCGCACAGGCAATTGAAACCGTTACTTGCCCGGAGAATGTCCCGCCGGCCGGCGCTACAATCGGAATCAAAGCCGCCGTCGCCGAAAATGCGTATTGGGCCTTCATCGCGCTGGAAACGAATCCGTCTTTTTCGGCAATCGCCCGCAGAGTAAGGTTACTGCTGATTTGGACCGGTCCAGAATACAGTGGACTCGCAGTGGTCGGATAAGAGCCATCGGTGGTATAGTAAATCCTGGCTCCAGCCGTCGGGCAGGAAAGCGATACCGGAAAAACGGTCGCGTAAGTCCCGGAAGGTCTGTCCGCCTGCGGCCGGGCAATGGCGGGGAAAGCGACAGTATAGCTGCCGATA
>CAZHIT010000097.1:0-9107 GCA_964533125.1 uncultured Candidatus Sumerlaeota bacterium | reverse complement strand
GGAATGGCGTCCCCTCGACCGCCTGGGCGATGCTCTCCCACGAACAGTAGGCAGGCATATTCGCGATATTGCCTCGGTTGGCTTGGGACTTCACGGTCTTGAGCTGGATGTAATGGCCGCCATAAAACGAATCTGCCGGGACACCTATCATCTCATGGCTGTAGTAGGCCGTCCGGGTGTAGGCCGTGCCACCGATCCCCGGGCGGAACACATAGAGCACTTTGTCGATGAATCGCGGCTCCACTCCCCGGTAGTCCCCAGAGAAGTCCTGCACCGCATAGATGCCGACAGCCACGATCACCGATGGGTCTATTGCTGACTTCCTGTAGTAGGTGAAATATGCTTGGTCCCACAGGCTCTTCCGGTGCACCCCAGCGGCCTTGACGATACATTTGGAGCCACAGACCGGGCAGGTAGTGATTCCGTTATGGCTGCAGTCAGTGCCCGCCGGCGACTCGATACCGCAGTAGGTGCAGTAGCCCGTCTTGTGCTTCCGCTTACCGGTGGTGAAGAAGTATCGATAATCCTTGAAGACAACCTCCCGCGCGTACTGCGCCATCTCCACTGTCAGCGGGGTTTGTATGTGGGCCTTGACCTCCTCCAGCGTTAACTGTGCGATCATTTGAGCAACTCGTCCAGGTCAACGGTGAAGTCATCGCCTGGATCCGGTCCCGCCGGCGGTGCGGTAACCGCCTGGGCGCCGGCGGCCTCGATACCGTAGTATTTGAGAACAATTTCAAACCCTTCCTGGTCAGTCAGGACAGCACAGTTGCCCGTCTTCTTCTTCTCAGCTTCTTTCCTCATTGCTTCGATGCTGCCGCCAATGGTCTTCCCCTCCACCAGTATCTGAGGAGCCACCTTGGGATTTTTCAGCAAGTAACTGCGCAGCATCGGGCCTACAGCCTGGATATAGAAGTTGCTGGCGTTGGCGGTTATCTCAGCCTGAATCTTGTGTAGTGCTTCATCCATTTATCTCTCAGCTCGCTTTCTCGAATCTCTTTTGGTAAATGTGATGGGCCCCCCGATGGCCGACCCACTTCCAGTGCCGGCGAAACTGCCGGTACCGCTCAACAATCTCGATCCCAAGAACTATGACAATCGCCGCTATGGTCATGCAGAGCAAAAACTTCAGCGCCATAATGCCCACAGTCCGGGCGAAGAGGGAGAATGGCAGTTCACTGAACTTACTCATCGCCCTCCACCTCCTTGTCTTTCTATACTCTGCCGAAACTCCGGATGCCGTCAAACACCTTGGCTCGGTAATGAAGCGGGATACACTGCTCCAGTTCCTGCAGGAGCCCGGCGCGCAAAATCTGATCCAGCTGGTCGTACTCGAGGGCCTTCGCCCGGCAGCGGTTGATAAAGGCTTCGTTATAGGGCGCTTCGCTCCGGGCTCGCTCGTCATGCTCGGCAAAGGTCTCGAAGGGCGCCATGCGGACTGATGGGTTGACCGGTAGTATCTTAGTTTTCATCCCTATTAACCTCCCGGTGGCACATCTCCGCCGATTCCCTCGCTACCTGGGCCACAGCATCAACTGCCGCCCGGCCCGCCGCCGGGTCAATCGTGCTGTCGGGCTCATCCCAGTCCGGGTTAGCCGCCGCCGGCCGCTCCGCCGCCCGCTGTGCCACCCAAGACAGCACCCAGCGAGGGTTATCACGATAGGGGCAGACATCAAACTTTTCACAGCAGTGGCACCCAAAGACCTCTTCTTCCGGGCAGGTTATATAGTCCACATTGCCCCTCCTACACTACTATGTGTGCCCTGCTTGCATACCACGGGCAGGGCGGGCTAATCCGGGTCGGTATCACCCCCTGGCGCTGCGCAGACGGTTCCGGTCGCCGCCAGGTGCGGAGCCGGACATTAGCCGCCAGATGATCCTACACCCACCCGGTCGCCATCTGGCACGGAGCCGAGGTTGCTGGTCCGGTGGATATTGCACCACTACCGCCGGTTACTCGTAGGCCGGTGCCGCCATCCAGCATAAGCCTGGGACACGTATGGCCGATAATCGGCCGTTTCGGGGTTTTTATGGTTATATTTACCAATGGGCCAGGTTAAAAAAATTTAGCTGGCCAGAGCCCGTCGCAGTTGCTCCATTTGTTCGTAGTACGCCAGGCGGTGCTCGATCACCGTAACACGGAGATCCTCGCGATCAAACTGCGCCCGCGCCCGCTCCAGGTGGCCACGCAGATAGGCTATTTTCAAGTGGAGGGTAATGTCATCCAGGTAGTACCGCCGATACATCAGGACCCCTCCCGTGTTTTGATAGCTCCCTCCCCGCCCGGTTCATCGGGAGCTCCCGATTACTGCTTGAACTCCTCCAGGTAGGCGATTAGTTCGCTGCCCTGGGCTTTTGTCAGTTCTTTCAGGCTGGTCACGCTGTATTTGTCATGGGCAATCACATGCAGGTCGCCGTCGGACATCATGATCGCATTCCGGATGGCGTGGATTCTGTTCAACATAGGCTGTTGGATTGGTTCCGCGATCAGCTCGGGCTGGGCGGTATCCGAAAGCAACTTCCCGGACGCTTCCCGTACTGACTGCTCTCGGGCATTCACGGCCAGCCATTCCATATAGCCGCGATCCGCCGCCAGAATCTCCCGGAGCGACTTGTTGGCATACTTCCCGAATCCGAGGACCAAAGAGCCTGGGTCATCACTCTTGACTTCCGGTTTGGCCTCCGGTGCTGCGACTGGTGGCTCCGTCTTTACCGGCGGTTCCGGCTTCATCTCCGGCTTTACCTCCGGCGGCGGAGCCGGCGGCCGCTCCTCCCCATCCGACAGCCAGGCTTGGATAGCGCCGGCCAGATCTTTCCCCGGGCGGTTGATAATCGAGCCGTCCAGCGACCGGCAGCGGGTCTTGCTGATGATCAGGTTATGGTCCAAATCCATGTCGCCGACGATATCGAACTCGTACTCCATGCCATCCCGCTGCACCGGCGCCATGCCCACCTTCCGGATCACCGTATTCCCCTTCTCGTTCTGGGTCTGGATGTAGTCCATCTTGGAGCGCATCGTCACGATCAGGTGGCCGGGGTAGGCCAGCATGGCCTCGATCAGCCGGTTATGCAGCGGGGTAACATCGCCCCAGGCTGCGAACTTATTGCCTGAGTGCTTGGCTTTCAGTTGCTCCGCCATTTCCAATGCCCCGCCGGTACCCGCCCAGGCGTGGGTCAGGGAATCGATAATCAGCACATCGTACCCAGCCTTGCCGGCCTCACTGATCCCATTGATGTACTGCTGCGGGTTGAAATTGTCCAGCTCCAGGGTATCAAACTGGAACTCATCCGCGTACTTGCTCGCACTCCCGTGCTCGGTATCGATCACTGCCATCGTGCCGCCGAGATAGGTCCCCAAACGGAGAGCCGTGTAAGTCTTTCCGGAGCCGCTCGGCCCGATGAGGCCAATGCGGGCCTTAGCCTTGGACTTGACAGCCTTCTTGAATCCGGCCACTTACTCCACCTCCACCGAAAACTTAACTGGCCGCTCGGCCACCGTCACCCCATCAATCCGCTCCCCGGTCTCCCGATAGATTACCGCCTCACCCTGGATAACGATCGCCGCTTTCAGCCCGCTCCAGTCCGGCGACTTCTTCACCTTCACATACTCCGACAACTCATTACCCTCCAGCCACGCCAGCAACCGCTCATCGTCTCTGGCATACTCTGGCTGCTGTGCCCGCGCCCTAAGCTGTCCACCTGGCAGCTTCACCGTCTTCGCCCTGGGATCGGCCTCCAGCAATCTCCGGTGGTAGTCAGTCAGAAGCGCTTCAAAATACCCCATATCTGCCGTAAGGCGATTGGTCTCCTCCGCCTGCCAGGCACCGATCCGCGCGATCTCCTCTGCCGCCGCTCGGTCGATCTCGGCCTTTTCCCTCGCCAGCTTGGCCAGTTTCCGGAGCGCCCAGATCGCGCCCCCCTGGTCCACCACCTGGAACGGCTGACTGCTGCTCACCGTCTCCCGGCCGTCGTCCAGCGCCTCATAAAGCCTCTCTTGGGCTGTCACTTGTCCGCTCAACTCATAGCCTCCTTGCTCATCATCTGGGCCGTTTCGGGCCCCATGCAATCGATGCTCCGCTCCAACAGCGCCCGCGGCACCGCCCGCAGATACACCCTGAACTCAATGCCGTCATAGAGTTTATATACCACCGCCGGGTAGCGCCCCCAGGCGGTACGCCTAATCCAAGCCCTGCCGGGCACCTGCGCCAAGTCATCCATCGTCCGCAGCCGGATTATCGCCCGACCTTTGGTTTTGCTCACCGACAGGATATATACCCGGTCCCGAATCGCATCAACGGCGGCTTTCAAAGCCCTATCCACTTGCACCGCCCCTTTCAAACTGATATACTGTAACCGACGGTTCTCTTAGCGGCTCATGTGGCCGCTTTTTTCTTTTCTCCGCCCGGTCACCCGCGTCGTCCGGTACTGGTTCAGGTCTACGACCTTGCCAGCCATGACGCCGGCCAGGTACGCCCGGAGGCCGTGCACGGGGCCGATGTAGGTCAAGAGCGTACGCATTGGCTCATCTCCTCCGGCGGCGGGGTCGTGCCGGGTGTCGGGATCGTCGGGATGTATCCCATTGCGGCGGCTTCCTCGTCGGTCAAAACGCAGAAGAACCGCAAGCCCGCGATGGTCTTGATCGCCTCCCATTTGTACTCGCTTCCGGAACCCCAGGGGCGCACTGTGCGCTGCCCCGGCAGTTTGTCGAATGCCTCGCCGGTCACATGGATTGCGTGCTCATCCAGAGAGTACCTGATCGAGATAACATCCGTTTCAGCCATCAATGTATTGGCAGCGTCCGCAAAGCGCTTGGCCGCATCACTAACCCAGTCCATCGTCTATTCCTCCCTTCCCTTCGTTTTCACGCTGCCGACTTGTAATGCCGCTCGACCAGCTTGCGCCGGTGCTGGCGAATTCCCTGGTGCAAGTTGCGCCCGTAAACCTCGCTGATTTTCACCAGACAGACCGGGATTCCCGTCATCAGGTCCAGCAGCTCCTGTTCCGCTGCGTCCAGGCGGGTGACATCCTCTGTCGTCAGGTGCTCCGCCCGGACCTTGTTGACCAGCCGCAGCGCCTTGAGTGAGCCGGACGCCTCATCCAGTTCCTCCGCCAGTTTGGCCAGCGTCGCCAGCACCGATAGGTCAACATCTCCGTCAAGCCAGCCAGTGAGCCAGATGTTCGCCGGGTCTGCCGCGGCCAGTTCCAGCGCCAGGCGCGGGCTGATCGCTGCGAGTTTCTCGCCTGCGTCCCTCGGCAGCCGCCGGCGGCCGTTCGCCCAGGCCGTCACGCTCTGCCTCGAGTAATGCGTGATCCGGGCGATCCCCTCGTGCGTCAAGCCCAGACGGTGGCATTCTGTTTCCAGGACAGTGGCAATTCCCATTTATGTCCCTCCTTTCTGTATCAAATCGCCGGTTGGATGATACTGGCATTTAGACTATGATTGAGGTGTCACTCCTCCTCTCCGTCACGGCCGCCGGGGCCTACCCCGCACTCACCTGCCTGTTCCCTGCCTGTTGTAGGTCCAGCCACTCCATCACCCGATCCGTCCTAAACCGCAGGCAGTTCCGGATCCTCAGACTGGGCAACTCGCCCCGCTGGGCCATATCGTAGACCGTCCAAGCGCTCACCTTCAGCGCCTTCGCCACATCCTCGGCATCCATGATCGGCGGCAGCTCCTGGATCACGATCCTGGTCTCGATCACCACTCGCTCCTCCACCACCGGCGCTTGCCGGCCGCACTGGGGACAGAACTTACTGCCGGCGGCCAGCTCGGAGCCGCACCCACCGCACTTCATCCTCTCACATCCTCTCTGTTTGCTCTGCCGCTTACGCCACCCGGGTCCGCCGGCCGCTCTTGGTCCGGGCTTGTCCGAGCTTGCGGAACACCTCATCCCGCGCCGCATAGAGCTGATCGAGTGTCGCCTCCGCCTCCCGGCGGTCCGTGTAGCGCCCGAGCTCCAGCGATTCCGCTGCAGCCCGCAGCTCGCCGAGTACGATTTTTAGCTCCGATTCTAACCTGGCGACTTCGGCCATTTACCTACCTCCTTTCCTGTTGCAGGGTTTCACTCCCAACTGGCGAAAGGCGTAACTGCCAGGTTACCCAAATTCGACCAGAAAGGGGGTGATGATATGGCTAATACAAGTGGATTAAAGCCAGGTTCCAAAGCACCAAAGTCAGGTCAGTATGTCGTCATTGGCCCAAGAGGTGGAAACACCGGCAAGGAAGTAACTGTCGTTAAAGATGAGCCGTTGCCACCTACCCAGAAACCCGGCCAGACCTATACTCTCGTTGACCCGACAAAGAACAAATCTGGTAAGTAGCAACCTACTTGTCAGAGATTAAAAATCCAGGGGTATTGTAGGTCGTGGAAGTCATCTCGTATATCGTGCTGATCTCCAGGCCTGCTTTTTTTACCAGAGCTACAGCCTCGTCCTTGCTTTCACCGACAACTACATGCCGCTTGCTGCTGGCGTCCATTACGAAATAGAACTTCATCCTCACTCACCTCCTCTCGTTTTTAGCCCCGTAGACGAGCGATAATCCCCTAACCCATCCAATCCACCCTACCTGCGCCTAAAACCACCCGCCTTGCCCTCGCTGTGCCCTCACCGGCGGTTCTGGCTTGTCCCTACCCCGCCCGCTCTCGGGCGGCGACTCCAGTAAGGAGGTAATAACTTGCTTAAACACGAGCTGGTCTTGCGCTATTTGATTGATGCCGACCATTCCGATCGCGGAGACTTTCCAGCTTACCCTGAACTCAGCGCTAAATTATTTAGCGGAAACCTTGACAGCTGCGACGAGTGCGCCAACTACTTGCAGTCAAACGGGTATGTTAAGATTAGCAAGACGCACGGTGGACTTGAAAGCTTTTCGTTAATGCTGACCGATGCAGGCCGCGCCTACTTTGTTTACGAGAGAATCAATTTGCGCAAAGATATCAAGAGGAAAGCTTGGGAACTGTTCTTAGCCTTCGGAGGCGTCATACTTGGCTTCATCCTTGGCAGGTGGCGATAATCATCATTTTGTCAAGCGAGCCATAACGAAGCCGAAGCACACGCTCATAAGGAAAATGAGCAGATAATAGAACACGATTTCGGGGCCACCGTAGGCTGTAAAACGCCACCACCACTCTCGCAGTCTTTGCAGCACGATCCTCTTCCCCCCTCTCCCGTCGTCCCCTACCCCGCCCGCTCCCGGGCGGCGGCTTGGTCGTTGACGCCCAGTGGGTAACTTCCGATTCACCTTTGAAAGGAGTATCAATATGGCCGGATTCAACTTTGTATGCCCTATCTGCAAGAACACCTACAAAAAGATTCAGGGCTTCCGCAGTAGAGATATTGAGAACTTCAGTTACTATGGGCTAATCCCGCTCAAAACCGGTGACAGCGGTAAATTCGAAGCGGATGAGTCAACTGTCTTTCCGATCGTTGCCTTGGTCTGCAACCATTGCGGGCATTTAGCTCTTTTTCAGGCGAAACTCTTTGAAGAGCTTCTGCAATCGGGTAAATAATGTGGGGCGGTGTAACGGAGCTAACAACTTTTTGGCATCGATTGAGTCGAGTGTGCTCAATACTTCCCTGAGTGGAGTTCCAACCCGCGGCTCCATCGCTTTCACCCCCTCTCCCGCCTACCCCGCCCGCTCCTGAGCGGCGGCGTGGTCGTTGACGCTTGTCGCAACACTGTGGGGCAAAAAAATTTCGTCCATCCCCACGCCGAAAAAATTTGCAATCCTTATGGCAACCTTTAGCGACGGTGTTCTCGTGCCATTCTCTATCTGAGTATAAAAAGAGCGAGAAACTCCGACTTTCTTTGCCAGTTCGCAATGCGATAAATCGGATTTTTCCCGCAACTCCTGTAACCGTTTCATTCTTCTCGACCTCCTTCCCCGTTGCGTCATGCAACATCACCTGATATTATTATATGTCGCTTGTTGCAACAAGTCAAGCACCTGTCGCAAATTTATTGCCACTTGCAACACCTGTTGCATTTAGCAACATCTCATGTTAGTCTTGTGGTAAGGTGGTGGTAATAAATGGCTGGTTTTTCGACAAGGCTCAAACAGTTGCGGTTAGAAAATGATTTACTACAAAAGGAACTTGCCGATAAAGTAAATATTAAAAGAACTACGTTAGCGGGGTGGGAATCTGGGAGTAGAACGCCTGAGCTTAATTCCGCGCAGATACTGGCTGATTATTTTAAGGTTAGTCTTGACTACCTCCTGGGCAAATCCGACTACCGCGAACCCCTGCCCCCCGGAGCCTGGCCCGTCGGCCCCCAGGCCAGAGTGCCAGTCCTCGGCGTCATCCGCGCCGGGCAGCCGATCCTGGCGGACGAGAATATCATTGGGTATGAATATGCTGATGCGGAGACCGTTAAGAATGGCGAGTTTTTCTTCCTGCGAGTGGCCGGAGATTCCATGGCGCCTCGCATCCAGGATGGTTATCTCGTACTCGTCCGCAAGCAGGAGGACGTGACCGACGGCGATGTGACCGTGGTCATCGTGGATGGTGAAAACGCTACGGTCAAGAGGGTGTACCGTACCAACGGAACGCTGGTGCTACGGCCAGACAACCCGCAATATGAACCGGTGATCATTGACAAGAACAGTGTTCGGATAATTGGCAGGGTCGTTGAGGGTAGATTCAGATTGTAGGGGAGGAGGCATAGCAATGCTTAGCCTTGCTGGTAAGGCGGTACGATCCCCGGAAGAGCGGGTAGAATTATCACAGGCGCTTTTCGGCTGCCTATCCCTCGGCATTAGTATGGGCAGTGAGAGCAGAGCAGCCCAGGAAGCAAGGGCGATAGTAGAGGCCGCAAAGGATCGGCACGATGTCCTTGATAAGGTAATCGACCTGGTCAGAGATATAGAGAGTCAAAAGGCATACTACCTGATCGGGACCGCCTATGTTTGGAAAGGGGCGAAATTCCGCCCGCAGGCCATAGAGTATTTGGAGAAATACCTGAAAAAACCAGTAGAAATTCGCGCCAACACTTACTACCTGAGAGAAGGCAAATCCGTAGACGGGTTTAAGTCCGGCATCCAAGAAGCCACGGCCTACGGTGACCTGGCAGCCTGTTACAAGGGTGAAAAGAACTACGAAAAGGC
>CAZHIT010000096.1:0-9125 GCA_964533125.1 uncultured Candidatus Sumerlaeota bacterium | reverse complement strand
GCGTTAGTCCCGGCGGCTTCTTTGCACCAGCCGGCGAAGGTGTAACCGGTGCGGGTCGGGTCGGCCGGCTCGTTCACTAAAGTGCCATAGTCCGCTTCGTCCGATGGAACAGCGCTTCCGCCCTGAGCATTGAAGGTGACGGTGTAGCGGTTGATCGTCCACTTGGCGTAGAGGGTGGTCGGACCGGTGACTGTATCCGTGACGAATACCCAGGCGGTAGTCCCCGCTGCTTCCTTGCACCAGCCAGAGAAGGTATAACCCACCCGGGTTGGGTTTTCCGGCTCGCTGACCAGGGCGAAGTGTTCGGCGGTCACCGGGCTTACCGCCGAGCCGCCGCGGGAGTCGAAGGTGACGGTGTAGCTGTTGATTGTCCAACTGGCGTAGAGGGTAGTGTGGCCAGTCATGGTATCGGCAGCGAAATCCCAGGCGTTGGTCCCGGCGGCTTCTTTGAACCAACCGGCGAAAGTGTAGCCCATTCGGCTCGGATCGGCCGGTTTGGTTACCAGGGCACCGTAGTCAGCGCTGACTGCAGTGACATCCGTTCCGCCCTGGGGATTGAAGGTCATAGTATAAGTGTTAATTGCCCAGCTGGCGTAGAGGGTGGTATTGCCGCTAACGGTGTCGGTTGTGAAGTTCCAGGCAGTGGTCCCGGTTGCATCTTTGAACCAGCCGGCGAAGGTGTAGCCGGTGCGGGTTGGGTCAGCCGGTTCGGCAGCCAAGGCGCCATAGTTGGCTTCGCCCGGCGGTACCGCGCTGCCGCCCTGGGCGTTGAAGGTAACGGTATAGGTGTTGACCGTCCACTTGGCGTAGAGAGTTGTTGCGGCGCTGATCGTATCGGTGCCGAAAACCCAGGGATTCTCGCCCGTCGCTTCCCGGTACCACCCGGCGAAGGTATAGCCGGTACGGGTTGGATCGGCCGGTTCACTGATCTGGGCGAAGTGGTCCGCCGTTACCGGGTCCACCGCCGAGCCGCCCTGGGAATCGAAGGTGATGGTGTAGTGGTTGAGCGTCCAGCCGGCGTAGAGAGTGGTGGCGCCGACCACAGTGTCCGCAGCAAAGTTCCAGGCGTTGGTCACGGCCGCTTCTTTGAACCAGGCAACGAAGGTGTAGCCGACCCGTGTCGGGTTCGCTGGCGCCTCGACCAGCGTGCCGTAGTCGGCTTCGACTGGGGATACCGCGCTGCCACCTGAGGATTCGAAGGTGACAGTATAGGTGTCGAGCGTCCATCGGGCATAGAGAGTCGTGGCCTCCAGGACCGGATCGGAAGCGAAGTTCCAGGGGTTAATTCCGGCCGCTTCCCGGTACCACCCGGCGAAGGTATAGCCGGTGCGGTTCGGGTCCGCAGGTCGGGTGACCAGGGTAGCGTAAGCAACACTGGCGGCAGCGACTTCCGATCCGCCCAGGGGGTCGAAGGTGACAGGATAGAGGTTGGCGGTCCACCGGGCGTAGAGAGTCGTTGCGGCGCTGATCGTATCGGTGGCGAAAACCCAGGGATTCTCGCCCGCCGCTTCCTTGTACCACCCAGCGAAGGTATAGCCGGTACGGGTTGGATCAGCCGGTTGGCTGATTTGGGCGAAGTGGTCTGCGGTTACCGGGTCCACCGCCGAGCCGCCCTGGGAATCGAAGGTGATGGTGTAGTTGTTGAGCGTCCAGCCGGCGTAGAGAGTGGTGTCCCCGGCCACGGTGTCCGCAGCAAAGTCCCAGGCGTTAGTGCCGGCGGCTTCCTTGTACCAGCCGGCGAAGGTATAGCCGGTGCTGGTCGGGTGGGTGGGCTCGCTGACCAAGGTGCCGTAGTCGGCGCTGACCGGTGCGACTGCCGTCCCGCCCTGGGCATCGAAGGTGATGGTATAGCTGTTGGCCGTCCACTTGGCGTAGATGGTGGTATCGTCCGCCACGGTGTCGGCCGCGAAGTTCCAGGCGTTAGTCCCGGCTGCTTCTTTAAACCAGCCAGCGAAGGTGTAACCCATACGGACCGGTTTGACGGGCTCGCTGACCAGGGCGCCATAGTCAGCGCTGGCCGCCGCGACCGCTGAACCGCCCTGGGCATCGAAAGTCACGGTGTAGGTGTTGATCGTCCATTTAGCATAGAGGATCAGGTCACTTAGGACCGGGTCCGCAGTGAAGTCCCAGAGGATAGTCCATGGGTCGATGGTCCCAACCCCACCCAGGTACCAGCCGGCGAAGGTATAGCCGGTGCGGGTGGGGTCGGCCGGTTTGGTCACCAGGGCCCCGTGATCTACGCTGGCCGGTGCGACCTCCGAGCCTTCCTGGGCGTCGAAGGTGACGGTGTAGGTGTTCAGCGTCCATTTGGCGTAAAGGGTCAGCGGTCCGGGCACAGTGTCCGCGGCAAAGTTCCAGGCGTTGGTCCCAGCAGCTTCTTTGTACCAGCCGGCGAAGGTGTAACCGAACCGCACCGGGTCTTCGGGCCGGGGGACCAGGGCAGCGTAAGCAATGTCAACGGCAGCGACTTCCGAGCCTCCCTGCGCGTTGAAGGTGACCGGATAGATGTTGGCGGTCCACCGGGCATAGATGGTCGTATCCGCCGTGACCGTATCGGTGGTAAAATCCCAGGGGTTTTCGCCGGCGGCTTCTTTATACCACCCGGCGAAGGTATAGCCGGTGCGGGTGGGGTCGGCCGGGGCGGGGGCCTTATCCCCGTAATTGACCCAGGTATAGTCCACGGCGCTGCCGTTCTGCCGGTCGAAGCGGAAGACAAAATTCTGCACCCACCAGCCGGCGTACAGGGTCAGGTCGCCGGTTATAGTTTGGTCAGTAAAGTCCCATTGGTTGCTGTACTCAGTATCGGTGAACCAGCCGCCAAAGTCGTGCCCCGCCTTCGTCGGCGCTTCCGGTTCCGCCACCAGTTCCCCGTAGGAGACCACGACGCTATCGACCGGGCTGCCGCCCAGGGTTTGGAAAGTGACGGTATGGGTACTCAAAGTCCATTTGGCGTACAGGTTGGTGTGGCCGGTGACGGTGTCGGCGAAATCCCAAGGATTAGTACATTCCCAGTCGGCGAACCAGCCGCCGAAGGTATACCCTTCCCGGGTCGGGTCGGCCGGTTCTGGGATGGTCGTGCCGTATGCCGCCGGTCCTCCGTTATAGGCGGGCGTCATACCGTCCTTCGGGTCGAACCAGACCTCATAGATGATGGCTTCCCAGCCGGCGTAAAGAGTGATATCGCCATCCACCATGAACCCAAAGAAGGGGTCAAAGGCGGAGGTCAGTTCCGGGTCAAAATACCAAGTAAGGTTATAGCCGGTTCGCACGGAGGACGGGAGGTAAAACACAGATTGCGGCCAGGGGTCGAGCCGCAGGCTTTCGACCGCGCTGCCGCCATTCGTGACGAAACTAATCTCATAATAGCTGCTGTTGCTGACCTGGATGGTCAGGTTTTGGGTAAAGCCGCTGGCAAAGGCGACAGTCAGAGTAGTCGGGCCTTTGAGCCGGCTGGATAAATAGCTTTGGTTGAGAGTGAGGGTGAGGCTATCCCCACCGGGGTCGGCCTCGGTCGCATAATCATCCCCGGCCGTCAGGTCGGTCGCCCCTTGCCGCACCCCGGTCAGGGTGTTACCGTTTAAGGCAATGGCCACCGGTACAGCGGCGGGGGCGTTTAGGTCATAGTCGAAGGTCAGGCCGGAGAAGGCGGGGTGCAGGGTATAGACGGCGCGGCTGACTGGGCCCCAGCCGCCGGTTTCCGGGTCATAGGCCGCTGCCCGGATGGTCTGGGTCCGGGTAATATTGATGGGTTCGGTGTATTCAATTCCTTCCCCGGAACGCGGGTCCGAACCGTCGGCAGTATAGTAGACGGTACAAACGGCCGGTGCCGTCAGGGTGACCGTCTGGGCGGCGGTATAGCTGCCTTCGGCTGGGGTGAAGACAGGGGGGATGGCCGCCGTTGCTCCCGGCACCCAGAGGGCGTAGAGGGTGATGGGCTCGGTCACCGTATCCGTCGCGAAGCGCCAGGGATTGAGGCAGGCTGCCTCCCGATACCAGCCGCCGAAGGCGCAGCCGACCTTAGCTGGCGCCTCCGGGGGCGTCAGAGTGGAGCCGTGGGGGACCGCGGCGGCCGGTACGGCGCTGCCGCCCTGGCTGTCGAAGGTGACCGTATAGTCGTCAAGCTCCCACTGGGCGTACAGGGTCAGGTCTGTCGTGACCGAGTCGGCGGCGAAGTTCCAGGGCAGGGTACCCGCGGCATCCCGGGTCCAGCCGGTGAAGCTGTGGTTGGCCCGGGTTGGCGCCACCGGCTCCGGGACGGTGGTATTGTCGATATTGTACACGGTATCCACCGCGCTGCCGCCCTGACTGTCGAAGGTGACCTCCGCCAAGCTGGGGTCAACCACGATATAGGTGAGGGTCTGGCTTTCGCCGGAGCCAAAATCGAAAGTCAGGATATTTTCTCCTACCGGCAGAGAGGACAAATAGTAGTAACTGCTGATGCGATAGAGCACATTTTCACCGATGAAACCATCAAATAAGTAATGCGTGTCGTTTAGGGGGGCGTCGTCCCGGCGGATTTCGCTCAGCCAGTTGCCTCGGCCGGTGACCGTGACCCTGAGGTCCGTGTTGTCCCCTTTATACCCAACGACCCAGGTGGGCTCGATGGTGGCGTTAACCGGGACCAGGACCGAAGCGGTGGCGCTGGGGTTACCGGCGGCGTCATAGTTGATGGCCTCGACTGTCTGGGTGAAGTGGATGGTTTCCTGGTAATCCGCCGTTATATCCCCCCGCCAGTAACCGCCCACATAGACCGCAGCGTAACCTCCGGCGGTGATCTGGCTGACGGTGAGCCGTGTACTGGTCCCGTCGGCGTTGGCGGGGGTCCAGGTAATCACGGGCGGGTTTGGGGCCCACCGGGCGGTGAGCGTCAGGTCCGCCGTCGGTGCAGCAGTGGCAAAATCCCAAAGGTTTTCTCCGTCATACCAGCCGCCGAAGGTATAGCCAGCCCGGGTGGGGTCAGTTGGGGCGGTGACCAGCGCCCCCTCGGTCACGATTTGGCTGTCGACGGCCGAGCCGCCCTGCGCGTCAAAGGTGACGGTGTACTGGAGGGGGTTGCCCACGGCGGCTTGCGTCCAAGCATTAGAGAGCGGGATGAAGAGTAAGATGAATAACAAAACCCGGGTGACTTGTCGCTGCAGGTAGGGAGTAAACATGTCATCAACCTCCATCCGCTGTCAGCCGTATCCGGCCGGGCTGGTCCATTATTGAAGGCAAATCTTGGCTAGTTATTTCGTGATTGGGGTGGGTAATCCTATGAAGAAACGGTGAATTGTCGGAATTATTTTACAACGGCGGGCTTGGTTTCTTCCTGGTTCGCCGCCGCCGGAGGTCGGGAGCGGTATACCGGCAGGGGTAGCTATGGTTATAGCCGGTTAGACTCAGCCATAAGCGGCGCCGGGAAGCGGTGAATTATGCACTATCCGGCATAACGGTTGGCGGACGGGCAGGGAAACCGCCGCCCCGCCGCGAATCTGGTAACTGGGTGATAATAATGGAAACGATATATGCCGGAATCGGGCAGGCGCTGACGCTGCTGCTGCGCGGCGACCCGGAGATCTGGCGGATAACCTGGCGGACCTTTCAAGTATCTGGTACCGCAACCCTGCTCAGCGTGGCCATGGGGATTCCGTTGGGTGTATTGCTCGCGCTCCGGGTCTTCCCCGGGCGCAAACTAGTCGTTAGTCTGGTGAATACGGGGATGGGTCTGCCGCCGACGGTGGTTGGGCTCTGGGTGAGTATCTTTCTCTGGCGCAGCGGTCCGTTCGGGCGCCTGGGGCTGATGTATACGCCGACGGCGATGGTTATCGCCCAATCGGTCATTGCCATGCCGATTGTGACCGGGCTGACCATGGCGGCGGTGCAGCAGGTGAACCCTAAGCTACGCCTGCAGCTGTTGGCCCTGGGGGCGTCGCCCGGGCAGTTCCTCTGGCTCTTGCTGCGCGAGACCCGACTGGCGCTCCTGGCGGCGGTTATGGCCGGGTTTGGCGGGGTGGTGTCGGAGGTGGGGGCGTCGATGATGGTGGGCGGCAATGTGAAGGGCTACACCCGGGTGCTGACCACTGCCACCGTGATGGAAGTATCCAAGGGCAATTTTGAGTTGGCGATCGCCATCAGCCTGATCCTGGTGGCCCTGGCCTATGCGGTGACCCTGGCGCTGACCCTGGCGCAGCAGAGGGAGAAATAGATGCTGAGAGCAGAGAACATTGGATTACGCAAAGAAACGAAAACGATACTGGCAGAGGTCACGCTCGCGGTACCCCCGGGAGAGATATTGGCTATCGTCGGCCCGAACGGATCAGGCAAGAGCAGTCTGATGCAGGTGCTGGCCTGCCTGCAGCCGCCCACGGCCGGGAAGGTTTACCTTGGGGGGGAGGACATCTACTCCAGCGCCGACCCGGTTCGCATCCGGCGCAAAACCGCCGTTGTCTTCCAGGATGCGCTGCTCTGCACCGGCACGGTGGCAGCGAACGCCGCCATGGGCCTGACCTTGCGCCGGATACCGGCGGCGGAGGCCGCGGCGCAAGCTGGCCGGTGGCTGGAGCAGTTCGGGGTCGGACACCTGGCGGCGCGGTCGGCCCGGTACCTCTCCGGCGGCGAAGCCCAGCGGGTGAGCCTCGCCCGGGCGTTTGCGGTTGAGCCGGAGGTCCTCTTCCTCGACGAACCCTTCGCGGCGCTGGATACGCCGACCCGGAGCCGTCTGCTGACCGAGCTCCGGGCCATCTTGCGGCAGCAGAAGCAGACCACGGTGTTCATCAGCCACGACTATACGGAGGTATCGGTCCTGGCCGACCAGGTGACAGCCCTGCTCGGAGGGCGGATAGTCCAGACGGCTGCGCCGGCGGAGCTGTTCGCCCGGCCCCGGACAGCGGAACTGGCGGCTTTTCTGGGGATCGAAAACATCCTGCCGGCCCGGAGCACCGGCGGTGAGATCATAACTGAACGGGGTTTACGCTTCCGCTCCGCCGCCCCCGTCCCGGACGGGGTAAACGGTGCGGTCTGCTTTCGGGGCGAGGACGTCCGCTTTGCGGCCGCCGGGGGCCGGGGTCCGGCGGAGCCCGCGGCCAACGCCTGCGCCGGCACCATTCGGGAGATCATGCCCCGGGGGAGCAAATACCTGCTGCTGGTAGACTGCGGCGAGACGATTACCGTGCTCGCGAGCCAGTCCGAATACTGGCGCCGGGAATGCGCCGAAGGGCAGCAGGTGGAGTTGTACCTGCGGCCGGAGTTCGTCCATTTTATTCCCAAAGAGGAGGAAATCCACCCGGCAAACCCGGTAGCGGCCGAAATTGCCGGCGGGCGGATTAGGTGAGGTCTGACTGAGGATTTGTTTTGGCACGAGGCAGGATAGTGGGTGCACCCATTATCCTTCTTTTTTTGCGGATTAGACGATGCCTGATCCGGTATGCCGGCAAAGCAGTCCGGTCCCGAAAAAATCGCGATTGGGAATTAGTTGGAAAAGGTTCTCAGCGGAATAATTCTGTGATATACTAAAATAGCGCAAAGCATAGATAGTTTGAGATGTATCCGTCCTATCGGCCGAAATAAATAATAGCGCGGTTATATTGCGTAATTTGGACCAATATGCCCTGAAGTAAGTTTTATGGTGCTCCACCGGGCGATAAAAGCTTTTACGTCGATACGGGGCAAAGCTGCCGGCAGGCCGGGTCTTGCCTTGACGCTGCGACCGCCTGGGGAGAAGGGAGAGTGGTGCGCTATGAATATTCTGGCGGGAAAATTCAAGGAAGTGCTTCTCGCGGTCCTGCCGATTACCGGCTTTGTCCTGCTGCTGAGCCTGGGGCTTATTGCTCTGGAGGGCCATTTGCTGGCGAAATTTCTCCTGGGTGCTCTCCTGATTATCGTCGGGCTGACGATTTTTCTGTTTGGGGTGGACCTCGGGGTAAGTCCCATCGGGACCATGCTGGGGAAGAAGCTGCTGAAAAGCAACCGGGCCTGGGTGATCGCGGTTTCCGGATTGGTCCTCGGCTTCCTGATCTCCATCGCGGAGCCGGACCTGCATATCCTGGCCGGGCAGGTAAGCCTGGTAACCGCCGGCGCCATACCCAAGCTAACCATCGTCTCCGTCGTTTCCCTGGGGATTGCCCTCTTCTTGGCGATTGGGATGCTGCGGATTGTTTCCCGTGTCCGGCTAAACCATCTGTTGACGGTGATTTACGTGTTAATCGGCGGCCTGGCCGTGCTCACTTCGGCGGAGTTTCTGGCCATTTCCTTTGATGCCTCGGGGGCGACTACCGGAGCGATGACCGTCCCGTTTATCCTGGCCTTAGGCCTGGGGGTGGCGGCGCTGCAGAAAAGCGGGCCGGCATCCGGTGAAGACAGTTTTGGGTTGGTTGCGGTTGCCTCGGCCGGGGCGATTATCGCGGTGATGCTCATGAGCATACTATCCGGAGGGGACAAAATAACCGGAGCCCTGGAGCAGCATATTTTGCCGACGGCCTCAATTCTCCAGCCCTTTGCGGCAGCAATGCCCGTAGTTGGCAAAGAGATATTTCTGGCCTTCCTGCCGCTGCTGCTGATTACCCTCTTTTTCCAATTTGGGTTGAAGGCGTTCACCCGCCGGGCGTTTGCCCGGATCCTGAAAGGGTTGCTGTACACTTTTATCGGCTTGGTGCTGTTTTTGACAGGAGTTAACGCCGGGTTTATGGAAATTGGAAGTATTGTCGGTTACCGACTGGCTTCTCTGAATCAGCCCTGGATCCTGGTCGCGGCCGGATTCCTGCTGGGCCTGGTTACTATCCTGGCGGAACCGGCGGTCTATGTGCTGACCAGTCAGATTGAGCAGGTCACCAGCGGCTACATCAAACGAACGGCAGTGGTGGCTGCCCTCTCGATCGGGGTTGCCTTTGCTGTGTCCCTGTCCATGCTGCGCATCATCGTTCCCGGGATTAAGCTGTGGCACTATTTGCTGCCCGGTTACCTGCTGTCGGTGGTTTTGAGCTATTACGTCCCGCCCCTTTTTGTGGGGATTGCCTTTGACTCGGGCGGCGTGGCCTCCGGCCCCATGACCGCAACCTTTGTCCTGTCGTTTGCCCAGGGGGCCGCCGAATACATGGAAGGTGCCAATGTTTTGGCGGATGGATTCGGGGTTATCGCCATGGTGGCGCTGA
>CAZHIT010000095.1:2069-9196 GCA_964533125.1 uncultured Candidatus Sumerlaeota bacterium | reverse complement strand
TGGCTCCTGGCCACCATCGCCCGCACCAGGGCTACCCGGCGACGCATCCCGCCACTCAGTTCCCGGACCGGTTGGTATAGGCTTCCGCCTAAGCCTAGGTACGAGAGGTCCTCTGCCATCCGATTGACCGGCGCCTCCCGGGGGCAAACCAGGCGGACATTTGCCACCGCGCTAAAGTCCTCGCACAGCCGGTCCTCCTGGAAAACGGCGCTTTGGTGGGGGGGAAGACCCACGATGGTTCCGGCGTCCGGGGTCAAAATCCCCATCATCAGGTGCAGGAGGGTGGTCTTCCCGCTCCCAGACGGCCCCATCACTGCCGTCACCTGCTGCTCCGGGAGTATCGCCGAGAAGTCGCGCAGGACCACCTTGCCGTTGAAACTTTTGCTCAGGCCCCTGATCTCGATCGCCATCTCAGCTCTTCTCCATTCTGGCAAACAGAGCCCGCAAACCGGCCACCACCAGGCGCTCAAACAGGATACTGATCGCCACTACCGCGATGGTCCAGGCGAGCAGTTCCGCCGTATTCAAATAAATCTTCGCCTCATACAACCGCTCACCGATCGACCCATCGGGAATACCGATGACTTCGGCCGCGATACCGGCCTTCCACGCCAGCCCCATTGCCACGCTGCCGGCAGCCAGCAGGTAGGAGCGCACCTGCGGCAGGTAGATATAATACAGCTTGCGCCACCAGGGCAGGGCAAAAACTCCGGCCATCTCCAGAAGCTTGGGGTCAGTGCTCCTTATCCCCTGCAACACATTGGTATAAATAATGGGCAAAACCATCAGAAAAGCGATAAACACCGACAGATTCGACGCGTCGAGCCAGATCAGGGCCAGGATGGTAAACGAGGCCACCGGCGTGGACTTAACGACAGCCATATAGGGCTGCAGCAGTACGGCCACGAGCGGGACCCGGCTGGCCAGGGCCGCGAAGGCAATCCCGCCGAAGAGAGCCAGGAGAAAACCGCCGGCGATGCGGCTGAAGGAGAAAGCGGCCGCTGCCCAGAACCCCGGACTAGCTATTAGTTGCAGCAGCACCCGGCCGACCGTGAGGGGAGGGGCCAGGAGCAGCGGGTTTCCAACCACCCTCGCGGCTAACTGCCATACCAGGAGGGCCAGAACCACCGCCGCCAGCCTTTCCCGCTGGGCCCTATTGCCCATAATAGAAATCGTCAGCCGGCAGCGCCCCGCCGATCGACTTCGGATTCTGCGCCAGCAGCACCGCCAGGTAACCTTCCACTGCGGCTTTCATATCCGCTCCGGCCAGATAGGTGATACTGCAATCAGGAATCGCTTTTTCGGCCACATTCGCCTTGATAATCCCAAACTTTTCTGCCAGTTGGGCCGCCGCGGCCACCTCAGTGTTGGTGTATTCGACGGAGTTCTGATACTCCTGTAAAAAGGCCTCAATCTGCGCCGGGTTGGCCTCTGCGAACTCTCGCCGCACCACGGTCACGCCGGTAATCAGTTGGCTGCCGTTATCGAGAGTATTCCAGGCGGCCGTGAGATCCACCGCGGTCCGCAGTTCCGGCAGTTTCGCCTGGGCCGTCACGATGTACGGCTGCGGGAGGAGCGCAATGCCGCTTGCCTGCTGGGCCAGGAGGGCGACCACTTCGGTCGGCTCCGACTTCCACTCGATGGTTACATCTTTATCCGGGTCGATCCCGTTTTCGGTAAGCAGATATCGCAGAATGTATTCCGGGACCGAGCCTTTGCCGGTCGCGTAAACCGTCTTACCCTGCAAGTCAGCCAGCGTGCTCACGGTATTGCCCTTCTCGACGATATAATTGACCCCGTTGGTATTAACCGCCATAATCTGGATTGCGCCCTGGCTGTTCTTGTACAGCACTGCCGCCAAGTTCGCCGGGATCGCCGCAATGTCCAGTTCTCCCTGCATCAGCTTAGGCGTAATCTCGTCCGCCGAACCGACGATGCTGAAAGTATAGCGGTTTGCCGCTTTCCCCTGCTCCGCCTGTTCCATCAATTGCAGCATCCCGAGCGAAGTCGGGCCCTTCATTCCGGCAATCCGGATATCCACCGGCGTTACCGGCGCCTGGCTCGGCGCGGCACAGCCGGTGAGCGTTATGGCCAGCAACAGTACTGCCGCCAGACCGAAGCTGATCTTCTTCATCTTACGCCCTCCCCGCTCCCATTCTTGTTCCGTTTAGTTTGTGAAATATGGAACTAGTTTGCACAAAAAAATTTCGCTTGTTCTCCCGGACGCTTGGCCGGCTATGGCAGCATCCAACCGGTCTGGTCCTTTGGTACTCTGCCCCGCGCTGTTTATGCTAGCTCCGTATCCAGGCATTTTCGCCGGGGTTGTCCAGTTTTTAGCCCAATAGTCAGATAATTACTTCACCGGAATGGTATAAATTCTTCACATAATCATTATAACTTAAACAATTCTAATTGGCAATACCCTCACATACCACTCCGCGGCTGGTAATCGTATCCAGCCGCGGAGGAAGGCAAAGCCGGTATTATGTTCGGAAACCGTACCTTGGTCAGTGTGCAGCCGCTGCTGGTGACCCGACTACCCCATTGGCAGAGTGTCCGATTGGCCGCCCGCCGCCTCCGTCTCCTTTTTCCCGCTCGGCGGAACGACTTTCGCGATCAGACCGCTAAGACCGGTCAGGGGATTCCGCTCTCCCGCCGCACTGACCGGGTGCACGTATTTCTGCACCAGGAAGAGCGCGCCCACTGCGATCACCCCCACCAGCAGTTCATTGTTCTGGGTGGGATACACCAGCAGTTTGCGGGCGACGCCATAGATCATCACATCCAGGATGCTCTGGGAATCGTGTCGGACCAGGGTCAGCGCCAGTTCCAAACCCACCACCATCAGCAGGATGTGCCCTAGCATCCGGCTGAAAATATCGTACGCCTCGCCGCCCGGGATGGTCACCACCGTCTTGATGTAGAAGAACAGATTATCGATACTGATAAACACGCAGGTGATGATGCAGACCGCCAACACCGCTTCGGCCGCGAAAATAACCTTGGCAATGTTATCCGAGTAAGGTCCCTTCATCCCTCTGCCTCCTTATATCCCGGCGCTCGGAACTGATTCCCTGGATTGCAGCCAGTTTTGGCGGAGCCGGCATGGCAACAAGCGATTTCGTAAGGAATAAGTGATAAACTACTGATAATCCTTCATTTTCGCTGCCCTATCCGTTTTTTCCGGCCTATATGACTCTTAATACTACTATATTGTCCAAACCGCCGTTTTGTCAAGATTTTTTCTTGCCCCTTGCCCGTAAAAAAGCCACCCGGCAGGGTTACCTGCCGGGTGGCTTGATCGCAGCGGAGATAGCTTTAGTTGGCGGTCGGGGCCTTGGGGGTTTCCTGGACGGCCACCGGGGCATCTTTCTTCAAATAGATGAACCAGTACATCGTGCCCACCAGAAGAGCGCCGCCGATAACATTGCCGATGGTTACCGGGATCAGGTTGTTCATGAAGAAATTGTTCCAGGTAAGGTTCGCCGCATTGGTCACCTGCGCCAGCTGTTCGGCGTAGGCCGGATTGGCTTTGGCAAACAGGCCGGCCGGAATGTAATACATATTGGCCACGCTGTGCTCAAACCCGCTCAGCACGAAGGCCATAATCGGCAGGTACATCGCCGCCATTTTGCCGGCGATATCTTTAGCCGCAAAGCTCATCCACACAGCGATACAGACCAGTAAATTGCACAGCACGCCGAGCAGAATGGCCTTATCGAAAGCCAGAGAGGACTTGGCCGCTGCCGTCTTGATCGTGGTCAGGGCCAGGGCGCTGCCGAAGTTATTGAACTGGCCGGAGGCTTGCACCGCCCAGGCGACGAACAGAGCGCCGACAAAATTCCCCAGGTACACCACAATCCAGTTGCGCAACATATCCCCGACCGGGGTTTTCCCCTCAAGGACGGAGACAATGATCAGATTATTGCCGGTAAACAGCTCGCTGCCGGCGACGAGCACCATGGCCAGGCCGACGGGGAAGACGCAGGCCGCGATCAGCTTGGCGGCGCTGGCGTTCGGGATTACGCTGGCAGCTGTGTTCGCGGCTACCGCCGCGAGAGCAATAAACATACCCGCGAGGATGCCAAGGCAAAAGAGCTTGCCGCTCGCGGTCGAAGCCTTTTTCTTGCCGATTCCGATTACATTTTGGGCAACTTCAGCCGGTGTAAACATATCTGCTCTCCTCTTTCTCTTAATTATTGGTCGCTTGGGTCGTTCAGCCGGAGACGGCTCTCACCGTGGTAGAGGTTAAAGCGATCCTCGCGGGCAAAGCCCAGCAGGGTCAGGTTCGCTTCCCGCGCCATTTTAATTCCCAGATTGCTCGGCGCCGCCCGGGACACCAGCATCGGCAGCCGGGCGTTAATCGCCTTGCTCGCGATTTCACTCGGGACACGGCCGCTGGTCAAAAGGTAGTGCTCCGGCAGGGGCAGCCCTTCCTGCAATGCCATCCCCACCACCTTATCAAAGGCGTTGTGGCGGCTGATGTCCACCGCCGTCCGGAGAATGCCGGTATCATCGCACAGAGCACAGCAGTGCACTCCACCCGTCAATCGGTGCAAATCCGCATTGGCGTAGAACTGCTGCAGGTTCGGGAGGAGCTTCGCCACCGAAAAACTGACTCCATCCGGCAAGGGCGCGATTGGGCGGGACGAATCGTCGTGACTGGCCCCGGGGGCAAACACGGTTGGCTCCCAGTTGGTCAGTTCGGCCCGGGCGATCCCGGCCTCCGGGTCGACTTCCAGGGACTTCAGCTCGGTTAAAGAACCGATCAGTCCCTCACAGTACAGATAACCCCGGACCAAATGATCCAAATCCTGCGGGGAACAGGCCAAGCGTCCGCAACTCTGACCGTTAAGCCAGAGCATTAGAGAATACTCCACCACTACCGGGTCGGTTACGGCGCTAAACTGCCCCTCCCGGTACCGCCAGATCGGGAGAGTGTCGGATAGCTTCATATGGCTTTCTCCTCTCCTAAAAAGGCGGCGTATTCCCCCGGGGTATTCAGATTCAAATACATCCGCAGCTCCGGATCAAAGCGGCGGGCCGCTGCCTCGTCAATGACCTTGGACTCCACTGACTGCAGGAAGTTATACAACGAACTCCGGCCGGCGGCTAGCTGACTGGTGAGCAGCGGCAGGGTATCCACCCGGTAGAAAGCGTTGAATGGCTCGATCCAGTTGTCTTTCCGGGTCACACAGGCGCCGGCCGGTTGCCTGGATAGCAACTCCTGCTGGTAGGCAATGTAGCCCGGGCAAATAATCGGCATGTCGCAGGCCAGCACGTATACGTACTCACTCTGCGCCTGGTTCAGGGCGGCGTGAATCCCGGCCATGGGCCCCAACCCCCGGAACGTGTCAGTACCCACCCGCACCGGCAGGTCGCGGTACAGCTGCGGAGTATTGGTGATGACTAGGATATCACCAAACAGCTTCCGCAGAGCCGAAATGGTTTGCGCGGCTAGCCGCTGTCCGTCCCGGGTCAGGAGTTGTTTGTCAAAACCCATCCGCTTTGACTTGCCGCCGGCCAGAATGGCCGCCGTGCCAAATCGTTCCATGCAGTTACCCTCCTCCAGCCAAGGCACGGCGCCGGCGTTCTTTGCCGGCGCCGTGCCAGCCAGACGATCAGGCCTTCGCGATGCTTACGGCGCAGACCTTATACTCGGGAATCTTGGCGATGGGGTCGATAATCGTGTTCGTCAGCATGTTCGCCGGTCCGTCCGCGAAGTGGAAGGGCATGAACACGACCCCTTCCGGCACGGACTCGGTCACCGACGCCGGCACCGTTAACTTACCCCGGCGCGAAGTAACCAGCACGGGCTCACCGTTGAGCACGCCGTGTTTGGCCGCATCGGTCGGGTTAATCTCGACATAGGAGTTGCCGGCGATGGCGTTTAAGCCTTCGACCTTACCGGTCATCGTCCGGGTGTGGTAATGGTACAGGATCCGCCCAGTGGTAAAGATATACGGGTACTCCGCATCCACCGGTTCCGCTGCCGGCCGGTATGGCGCCGGCTTAAACGCCGCTCTCTCTCCGCGGGAGAAGGCTTTGGTGTGCAAAACCATCGTACCGGGGTGGTCGGCATTCGGACAGGGCCACTGCAGGCCGCCCTGCTGCAAACGTTCGACGCTGAACCCGCCGTAGGAGGGGGTAATCGCGGCGATCTCTGCCAACGCCTCAGCCGGGGTCGTGAACTTATTCTGATACCCCAGGCGGGCGGTGACGTCATTTAAGATATCCAGGTCCTGCCGGGCCAAGCCGGGCGCTTTGATCGCCTGGTTCACCAGCTGCACCCGGCGTTCGGTATTGGTGAAGGTACCATTCTTCTCGGCAAAGGCCGCCGCCGGCAGCACCACGTCCGCCAGGGCCGCGGTCTCGGTCAGGAAGATATCCTGGACGACCAGGAAGTCGCATGCCTTCAGCGCGTGTTCCACGTGCTGGAGATCCGGGTCGGAGAGCATCGGGTTTTCGCCCATGATGTACATGGCGCGCACTTTACCATGGGCCATCGCATCCATCATTTCCATCACCGTCAGACCCGGTTTGCCTGACAGTTTTACACCCCAGGCTTTTTCGAACTTCTCGATGACCGCCGGGTTCGCCACTTTCTGGTAGGCGGTCATGTCGCCCGGCAGCGCCCCCATATCGCAGGCGCCCTGGACGTTATTCTGGCCGCGCAGTGGATTGATCCCGGCCGATACCTTGCCGATATTGCCGCAGAGGAGCGCTAAGTTGGAGGCGCTCATGACGCCTTCGGTACCGGTGGAATGCTGGGTCAGACCCATAGCGTAGAAGATACCCGCTTTATCCGCCTCGGCGTACATGCGGGCCGCCGCCTTCAGGTCTTCGGGATCTATCCCGCAGATGGCTGCGACTTTTTCCGGGGTGTAGTCCGCAACCATGGCTTTCAGATCCTCAAAGCCCTCGGTGCGGGCGTCGACATACGCCTGGTCCTGCAAACCTTCGGCGATGATGACGTGCATCAGGCCGTTCAGGAGGGCAACGTTGGTGCCGGGTTTGATTTGCAGGAAGATATCGGCATCCCGGCAGAGGGGGATACGCCGCGGTTCAGCCACGATCAGTTTGCCGCCTTTGCGCAGCGCGGCGCGGGCGGAAGCGAAAAACGCTTT
>CAZHIT010000095.1:0-2059 GCA_964533125.1 uncultured Candidatus Sumerlaeota bacterium | reverse complement strand
ACCGATAACCGGGTGTGCCTCGGTGGTATTGGAACCGATAACAAAAGCCAGATCTGCGTCTGCCGCCTCCGCGATGGAGTTGGTCATGGCGCCGGAACCCAGTGTCGTGGCCAGACCGGCCACAGTGGGGGAGTGTCAGAGGCGGGCGCAGTGATCGACGTTATTGGTGCCAATCGCTGCGCGCATCATCTTCATAAAGGCGTAGTTCTCTTCGTTGGTACACCGGGCGCTCGCCAGGCCCGCGATGGCGTCGGGACCACTTTCCGCTTTGATCGCGAGGATCTTTTCCGCCACCAAACTCAGCGCCTCATCCCAGCTGGCTTCCACCAACTGCCCATCCTTGCGGATCAGCGGGTGCTTCAGACGACCGGCATCCTCCAGGAACTCGTAGCCGAACTTCCCCTTAACGCAGAGCAGCCCGTGATTGGCCGGTCCGTCCAGGGGCTGAACATTGACCACTTTGTTGCCCTTGACCTGCAGATCGAGCTGGCAGCCGACGCCGCAATAGGCGCAGGTCGTGGGGACGTGCTTGACCTCCCAGGTGCGGAAGCGATGTTTCGACTTGGGTGATAGCGCCCCGACCGGGCAATTCGACACACAGTTGCCGCAGGAAACGCAATCGCTGGATTTGAGCAGTTCGCTGAACGGCGTGCTGACGGTCGACTCAAAACCCCGCTCCGTCGCTCCTATCGCGCCCACCCCGTGCAGTTGGTTGCAGGTCCGCACGCAACGGCGGCACATGATGCACTGGGAAGGATCGTAGGTGAAGAACTCATTGCTGTCGTCGATGGGGTACTTGGTCTTGGCCCCTTCGTACTTCGACTTCTCGATACCGTACTCGTAGCAGTACTCCTGCAGCTTGCATTCCCCGTTTTTGGAGCAGGAGAAGCAGTTCAGCTCGTGGTTCGAGAGCAGCAGGTGCAGGACGAACTTGCGGGACTCGATGATCTTGGGCGTATTGGTATGAATGACATTGCCTTCGGCCACCGGGAAGGCACAGGCCGCCGGCAGCCCGCGGGCGCCTTCGACCTCTACCTGGCACATCCGGCAGGAGCCTTCGGCGACGATCCCTTTGAGATGACAGAGGGTCGGAATGTGGACGCCGGCTTTTTCGGCCGCATCCAGTATCGTCGAACCTTCTTCCACCTGAACCGGAATCCCGTCGATGGTGACGTTAATCATGGTTTTCCCTCCTTTTTACAGTATTCCGTTGACACACCCAAACCCACCCGCCAGCGGCCGCTTACTCGCCGCGGGCAAATAAATAACCTCAACCAACAACGCCGTCATTAGCTGACGGGATGCAAGCTGCGGCCTCTTTTCAATGCGGAAGGCTCCAGGATTGCTCCCAAAACCCTAACGTCCCGGCCTACCGCGAGGGCAAAACCGGGATCGAGGCTATACAATTGTCGTGGGCTCCGGGTGCCTAGTTTTTGCTGATTGCTCCAAATTTGCAGGTCTGCTGGCAGGCGCCGCACTTGACGCACTTGGCTTGGTCGATCACATGCGGTTCTCTGACTTTGCCGCTGATCGCCCCCACCGGGCATACCCGGGCGCAGGCCGTGCAGCCTTTGCACTTGACCGGGTCGATCGTGTAGGACAGCAGGCTCTTGCAGACGCCAGCCGGGCACTTCTTGTCAACGACATGGGCGAGATACTCATCGCGGAAATAACGCAGGGTCGAGAGCACCGGGTTGGGAGCGGTCTGACCCAGAGCGCAGAGACTGTTGCTCTTGATTCCCTGGCACAGTTCTTCCATTTCAGCGAGCAGTTCGATGGTCCCATGCCCCTCGGTGATCCGCTCCAGCATCTCCAAAAGGCGCTTGGTGCCGATCCGGCAGGGTGTGCATTTGCCGCAGGATTCGTCCACCGTGAATTCGAGGAAGAACTTTGCAATATCCACCATGCAGGTGTCTTCGTCCATAACGATCAGACCGCCCGAACCCATCATCGCGCCGATGGCCGTCAGGTTATCGTAGTCAATGGGTACATCGAACTTCTCCGCCGGGATGCAGCCGCCGGAAGGACCGCCGGTCTGAGCCGCTTTGAACTTTTTGCC
>CAZHIT010000094.1:0-9418 GCA_964533125.1 uncultured Candidatus Sumerlaeota bacterium | reverse complement strand
CTTCTTGTCCAGCAGGTAGATGTTTTTGGTCGTGCCATCCTCCCGCTTCAGTATCTGCACATAGTCGTCTTGGATTTTGCGGGTCTTCTCCACGATCCCCTCGTTCGCGCTGGCGATGCACTCGGCGAAGAACCGCTTCCATTCGGCGTCGGTGAAGGTGTAGCTGTTCAGCGCCTCCAGTTGTCGGCGCAGGTTCGCGACCAGCGCTGTCTCGTCCGTGATGTGGATGTACTCGTAGCCCTGGTCCTGCAGTTGGCGGAGGAAATCCTGCTCCAGCTGCGCCTCGGACTGGTAGTCCTGGCCAGTCCGGTACTCCGCCGTGTACTCGGCGACCACGGTAGATTCGCTGTCGCGGGCGACGATGTTGTAGGTACTCATGACACCTTCTCCTTAAACGTCAGCAGTCGGTCGCGGTAGTACTCGTACTGCTTCTGCCGAGCCGCGATTTCGGCGGGCAGGCCGGCGGTGAGGTCGGTGCAGAGGGCGTCAAAGCGGTCGAGGATGGCAACAATGCGGGCTTGCTCGGCGAGGGATGGGACGGGGATAACCATCTCCATTATTTCTGCTCCCCGAACATGGGGTACACCACCACCACGCTTTTGGCTATACAACTCTTGCTGCTTACTCTTCAGCCAATGGAAGAGAAATCGTATAGTAATTTGGTAATCTGCTTCAAGAATAAAACCATCTGTAACAAAGATTGGTTGATTCCAATACGACACATACCCGGCATAAGCGCCACTACGAGAAATAACTATGGCCTCGCCTATATGGTTGCTTGAGTTGCTATAATAGGCAGGTTCCTGCCCGCCCAAAATAACGGGAATGTTTCCGGGCAAAATATTCGCCTTGGTTACATAATCACCACGTAGCATCCTTGCTACAGCATTCAACTTCAGCCATTGAACCTGTCTGTCATGGCTCTACTATCGAATGTTAAGAGGTGATCACGATAATATTCATACTGCTTTTTTCTCGTGGTAAGCTCCGCGGTAAGCTCCGCGGTAAGCTGCGTGAATGTATCCAGGATGCGGACGATTTCTTGTTGAACGGGCAAAGGTGGAATCGGGATTTTTATCCAGTCCCAACGATTGAAGTCAAAACGGAATCTTGCACCTTCCTCTTTGAAGGATTCAATTTTATTTTTCACAAATGACGATTTAATAATATACTCAAAATAGTCATTCACGACTCTTTTTACATCAAGAGAAAATACAACATACATAGGACTTACTAAACCTGGAATGCGTTCTTTCAGTTTGGCTATTGAGCCTATGTTAAGTCGAGCTGGATTATAGGCAAACATGTATGGTCGTAATACCGTATAGTTGGAAGTGTCTTCACTATGAATTGTATTTGCTCTGAAATCTTCTGCCTTTACTATACCAAGAGTATTACTTACAACATAAACTTGTTGAATATCTTCATGATCTTTACCGCGTTCTCTTGCTCTCGTTATCAGCGAGCCGATTGGCAAATAATCCACCCCATCCGGGCATAGCTCCGCGATCAACTCATCCAGCCGGCTCATGCCCCCACCTCGATTTCCGCGATGATCTTGGCGATCTCCTCCCGCAGCACCTGCGACCGCGTTACGATGGCCTCGATCTCGGCGTTCAGTACAGCGATATCCACCTTCTCCCGCTTGTCCTCCTGCTCCACATAGGTGGAGACGGACAGGTTATACCCCTGGGCTGCGACCTCGTCCCAGGGCACGACCCGGGTGATATAGGCCTGGTCGGTTCGCGCCGTGTAGGCGGCCAGGATGGCGGCGATATTTGCCTCAGTCAGTTTATTGCTGTTGGTGACCTTGATGCACTCACGGGAAGCGTCGATGAACATGATGCGGTTATCCGCCTTGGACTTTTTCAGGACCAGGATGCAGGTGGCGATACTGGTGCCATAAAAGAGGTTGTCCGGCAGTTGGATGACCGCATCGACATAGTTGTTGTCGACCAGGTACTGGCGGATCTTCTGCTCAGCGCCGCCCCGGTACATGACCCCGGGGAAACAGACGATGGCGGCCGTGCCGCTGGTGGCGAGCCAAGCGAGCGAGTGCATGATGAAGGCCAGGTCGGCCTTCGACTTGGGTGCGAGCACCCCGGCGGGGGAAAAACGCGGGTCGTTGATGAGGAGGGGGTTGCTGTCGCCCGCCCACCGGATGGAGTACGGTGGATTGGAGACGATGGCCTCAAAGGGCTCGTCGTCCCAATGGAGCGGGTCGGTCAGGGTATCGCCCAGGCCGATATCGAACTGGTCGAAATCAATGTCGTGAAGGAACATATTGATCCGGCAGAGGTTATAGGTGGTGAGGTTGATCTCCTGACCGAAAAAGCCCTGCCGGACATTCTCCTTGCCGAGAATCTTGGCGAATTTCAGCAGCAGCGAGCCGGAGCCGCAGGCCGGGTCGTAGACCTTATTAACCTGGGTTCGGCCCACTAGTGTCAGCCGGGTGAGGAGTTCGCTTACCTCCTGGGGAGTGTAGTATTCACCGCCGGATTTACCAGCGTTCCCGGCGTACATACCCATGAGGTATTCATAGGCGTCGCCGAAGGCGTCAATGGTGTTGTCGCGGTAGTCGCCCAGCTTCATTGCGCTCACGCCGTTTAAAAGCTTGACCAGGCGCTCGTTGCGCTTGGCCACCGTAGCTCCGAGTTTATTGCTGTTGACATCGATATCTTCAAAGAGACCCTTGAAGTTGGCCTCGGAGGCGGTGCCCTGGGCCGAGGCTTCGATGCTGTTGAAGATGGATTCGAGGGTTTCGTTTAGGTTCGGGTCGGCCGCCGCCCGGGCGCGGACGTTGGCGAAGAGCTGGGAGGGCAGGATAAAAAAGCCCTTGGTGGTGGTCAGGTCGGCGCGGGCGGCTTCGGCGTCTGCGTCGGGGAGGTTGGCGTAATTAAACCCGGCATTGCCCGCCTCGCGCTCCCCGGCGTTGATATAGGCGGTGATGTTTTCGGAGATGTAGCGGTAGAACAGGATGCCGAGGACATATTGCTTGAAGTCCCAGCCATCCACGCTGCCGCGCAGGTCATTGGCGATACCCCAGATGGTGCGGTGCAGTTCTGCCCGCTCTTGCTCTTTTCGATTGTCGACCATTACTCCGGCTCCTTTGCTCCACGTTCTATGGTCCTGGCCCTGCCCGCACCGCGGCGACTGGTGTCAGCTCCCACGGTGCGGCTCTGCCATTCCCTGCCTTGGATGGCATATTTATCTACATTATAGCATAATCCGGGCCGGGGGGCCAAATACTGGGCGGCAGGGGCAGAAGGATGGCCAAAGCAGCAGGGTAATAGACCCTAAGAGGACCTAAGGCTGAGACGTTGTCTAGCCCAGCGGTAATGGAGAAAACGCCGGGGGCAGAGGCACGGGGGCGGCGAAAACGACAGGCTGACGGAGGCGAAGGGTGAGCGGGTTACCGACCACGGGCGGGCAATTCGTGAATTGCCCCTACACCAGAGGAAACGGTATGGGTGTTACCGGCCGCCGCGCCAGCCCGCCCGCCATTACCTAACCCCGTCGCCACCCCTATCGCGGTTGCAGGGAACAGACGCCGCGCCGGCCCGCCCGTCGTCACCCCGCTCCGCCGTTCCCACCCAACACCCTGGTGTTGGGTCATCGTACCTCCCCGTGCGTAGGGGTGATTCACGAATCGCCCGTGCCGCGGTGGGAGATCTTTTCGGGCGTCGTGGGATTGGTTGCGACAGAGGCGGGAGGGCACGGCGTCCCTCCCCTACGTCACGAAGAGGCACCGGGGGCCGGTGACGACGGGGGCGGGTGGGCGCGGCGTACCTCCCCTACGTCACGAAGAGGCACCGGGGGCCGGTGACGGCAGATGCGGGAGGGCGCGGCGCACCTCCCCGTGCGTAGGGGCGATTCACGAATCGCCCGTGTATGGTGAGAGGACCATCCGGACGTCGGCGCGATACCGGGCGGGTGGGCACGGCGTCCCTCCCCTACGTCACGAAGGAACGCCGGGAGCCGGTGACGACGGGCCCGGGTCGCGCTGGCCATTCCCCCTCCTTTTGCGCATAACAAAAAGAGCGGACCAGCACGGTCCACTCTTTTGTTATCCATATTCAGTTATCCCGAACCGTCCGGCCTAAAACTCCTTGGTCGCGGCGTTCATCGAAGACGAACGGAAGGTGATCTTCTTGATGGGCATCTTATCTTTCAGCAGCTCATAAAACAGCTCGCAGAGGTTTTCGCAGGTAGAGACCTTCTTGGTGACCACGATCCGGTACTCCGGGTAGGACCAGGCGAGCGGGTGGTCAATCTTCTTTAAGGGCGCGCAGTTCTCGGGGTCGTTATTGATGCCTTCGCGTTTGTAGACCTCGAGCACCGCATCGAGGAGCGGGTCGCCTTCCTGGAACAGGGTGGCGTGGTGGAAATGGTCGCAGACTTCCCAGGCTTTCTTCACGCCTTCCTTGCAGGCGTGGGCGTACCCGGTAACCGGATCAACGACGTCCTCAAGCTCGAGGGTGAGCAGGCCGGAGTGTCCGTGCAGGTGTTTGGCTTCCCGCGGCCAGTTCATAAACCGGTGGGCATACTGGAAATCCAGGTTGACGATGGAACGGTATTTGTCGTTCGCCAAGTTTATCCCCTCCTCTTTTTTATTTGCCAGCCTTCCGGGTCTAGCCGCAGCCCGACGGTGTAAGCAGTGACGGCAGCGGGCTGAGGCGTTATGTCCGCTCAAGCTGATGTCATAATTATAGAGTGCCGGCAATATCTTGTCAATAGTCATTCCTATTAAAATCAGATTTGTTTAACTAACTATCGCGGGTAGGAAATGTGGCCGGACGGATCAAGTCCTAAAGCACCCAAACCAGGAGCAATCAGACCATCCCCGAACCCCGACCAGCCGCCTGCACCATGCCCTTCGCCGCACCTTACCTATCCCAGGGTAACCTGGCGCGCCCCGCACGCACCTCGTCCTTCGCCGCAACTCCGGCAAGCTGCCCGCACTCTGCGCTCCCCGTGCCCAGGCTAACCGCCCTGCCGTCCCAAAAAGGAAGACTGCACCGCCGGGTTTCCCCGTTGGTGCAGTCTCTCGTTTGCCCCTTAGTCCGGGGGCGAACACAAGTCCCTTGCCAATCTGCCTAGTTCGCCACCGCCGACTCCGGCGCGGGCGCGGGCGCAGCTGGAGGCGGGGCCGCCTCCACCGGTTTCTCAGCCGGCGGCCCGATCAGAATCGCCGGGTCATTCCGGTCGTAATAAGCCATTAGGAAATTGCTCCCCAGCTCGATGCACTTAACCGGACAAATATCCTTGCATTCACCGCAGAAGCAGCACCGGTCCATGTGGAACTGCACCTTCTTCTTATCGGGCAAAAACTCGGTGGCATTGGCCGGGCACACCCGGGTGCAGAGCTTGCAGCCGATGCACTTGGCGGCGTTGTACTCGATGCACCCCCGAAAACCGGGCGGGGTGGGCACCGGCGGAATGAGCTTAGCCTTGCCTTCCCCCACCGCCTGGAGAAAGCCGAGGGTCGACTTGGGCGCATAGGGCGCGGGGAAGGGGTTGGTGGACGGCTTGCGCCACAGCTGCGCCAGCAGTTCACGAATCATCACAGTCATCTGGGTTCACCTCCAACCACATATTCGCCCCTGGGGCGGGGACCGCTTTAGAACTGGAAGAAGAAATGATCCACCACCACCAGCGCCAAACCCACCAGGCTGGTGGCGAGCACCGGCGCCCAGAAGATATGCGCGATTTGGTCCACCTTCAACCGGGCGATGGCGACACGGAGGAAGGTAACGGCGACGGTCATAATCACGAGCACCTTCACCCAGAAGAAGAGGAAGTTCGCGACGAGCGCGGCGATACCGCTTAACCCCAGCAGGCCGTCGATGCCGTAGGGGAAGAAGATGGCGATAAGCAACGCCGCGACGACTACGGTCTTAACGGCGTCGGTGAGGTAAAACAGCGCCATGTTCCTTCCGGAGTACTCGACCAAAAAGCCGGCGGAGATTTCTTCGTGCGCTTCCGGGGCGTCAAAGGGCACCTTGGTCAGTTCGGCCGGGGTGACGACCAGCATCACCGCGAGCAAAACCAGGATGCCGACTGCCCCGACGGCGCCGACGATGCTCCACACCGGGAGGGCCGCCAGGGTGACCAGGGAAAACGGCTGCATCCCGACAGCGGTAAGCAGGGGACCATAAGCCGCACTAAGCTTCCAGGCGATGGTCATGACCACCGTGGCCAGGGGGAACTCGTAGCTCATCATCATCACCATTTCACGCTGGGCCCCCACCGCGGCGTAGGGTGAACCGGAGGCGAAGCCGCCGATAACCATCAGCACGGCCGGGAGCATCAACAGGTAGAGAATGAGGATGAGGTCGCCGGTGCCTTCGGCGGCGGGCATAATGCCGCCGATGGGCAGGTAGAACAATATGCCGATGGTGACGGCAAAGGCCAGCAGGGGCGCGCCGTTAAACAGCCAGGGGACGGCGTTTTCGGGCACGATGCTCTCTTTCACCAGCAGCTTTTGAATGTCCCAGAAGGGCTGCAATATGGGCGGGCCGATCCGGCTCTGCATCCGGGCCGCGAGCTTACGGTCGATGCCTTTGTACAGGAGGCCGACGATTACACTGAAGCAGGCGATGGCGACGGCGTAGAGGGCGCGATACAGCAGCGTGTTCATCGCATCATCCTCCTTGTCTTCTCGATACTCAGGGCGGTGAGCATTTCGTTCGTGAGGATACTGCTCTTACCCCGCTGCCGGTCGACCACCGTAACCCGGTCGGTGCACGACATGCACGGATCGACCGAGGCGACGATGAGGGGAACATCGGCCAGTTGGTAGCCCTTGAGCATGGGGATCCAGGAAATCATGTTGGCGTAGGTGGGGGCTCGCACCTTCATCGCGGTGATGTTGTCGTCATTCCCGGTCAAGCGGACATGGTGGTAGTCTTCGCCCCGGGGGCCTTCGATGCTGCTGATACCCTCGCCTTCCTTGGCTTTGAGCAGAGCGAGCAGCTTCGCCGTCTTCGGCTCGAGGGTGTACGGGCCTTCCGGCAGGGCGTCGAGGCATTTTTCGATGATGTCCACCGACTGGGCTACTTCATAGACGCGGACCAGGATCTTGTCGTAGACGTCGCCGTGGTACTCCCCGAGCACCGCCTGGGGGGTGACCGCTTCAAATCCGAGGTCACCGTAAGCGCAGTAGGGCTGGTACTGCCGCACGTCGATGGGCAGGCCGGAGGCCCGCACCGTCGGCCCGACCGCGCTAAGCTCGATGGCGTCTTTTTGGGTCAGGATGCCTACATCCCGGGTCCGCATTTTTACCGTGGGGTCCTCGAGACACGCGTCGCGGAGCTTACCAAAGGCGTCCTTGTAGTACTTGACGCAGTCGCGCAGCACCTCCGCGATCTCGGGGGTGATGTCGCGGCGGACCCCGCCGATAGCGAGGATGCCGTAGTTCACCCGGTTGCCGGTGAGGGCTTCAAGCACGTCCATGACCTTCTCGCGGATGTTCCAGGCGTAATAAAACAGCGAATCAAACCCGGCCACATGGCCGGCGAACCCGGCCCAGAGGACATGGGAGTGGATGCGCTCGAGCTCCGCCGCGATGGTGCGGATGTACTCACCCCGCAGGGGGACGGTGAGGTCGGCCGCGTCCTCCACCGCCCGGACGAAATTGAGGGCGTGGGTGATGGAGCAGATGCCGCAGATACGCTCCGCCAGGTAGATGACCTGGACGGCATTCCTTTTCGTCGCCAGATACTCGATGCCCCGGTGGGTCCAGCCGGGCTTTAAGGTGACGTCGACGACTTTTTCGCCCTCGACCTCGAAGTTAAAGCTCACCGGTTCCTTCAGGGCCGGGTTGTTCGGGCCTAGCGGCACCCGGTAGGAGTACGATTGCTGGCTCATTTGCCTTCACCTCGCATTACCTTGTCCTTGTTGGCGTCCATCCCGGTCTCGTCCCGCCGCCAGGGGTAAATGTCGGCCGGGAAGTCCCGCGGCAGGAAGATGTTGTCCATGGGCGGGAGGCCGGCAAACTGCACGCCCATCATTTCGCGTTTCTCCTGCTCGGAGGTGACCGCGCCGGGCAGTTCCCCGGAGATGGTCGGCAGGACGAGGTCATCTTTGGGGGCTTTAGCCTGCAGGTTGATGTACAGCCCCTGATTCTTCTGGGTGACATACAGGGCGAGGTGGTGCATCACCGTTACATAGTCCCCGTGGTCGTAGGTGGAGGCGACGGAGTACAGGGGGTAATCCAGTTCCTTCATCGCCCGGACGGCCGGGACCAGGGCCTCACGCTCCACATCCAGCCACACGGTGTCGTTCTCGCTCTTCAATACCCCGGCGGTGCGGGTCTCGACCCGGGCCGAGAGCAGGCCGGAGCCCAGCTTCGCTTGCATAAATTCAACAAATTCGTTGCCGCGGACGATCTTCATTGGGCCGCCCCCTTCCCTGCGCTCTCGTTGCGCAGTTTCTCGAGCAGCGCCCAGGCCTTGACCACCCCAAAGGAGATGGCCTCCGGCCGGGGCGGACAGCCCGGCACATAGACGGTGACCGGGACGATTTTATCCACCGGCCCGACCGTGTTATATGAATCGTAGAAGACCCCGCCGCTCGCGCCGCAGTTGCCGATAACCATGACCACCTTCGGGTCCGGGGTCTGGGCGTAGATTCGGCGCAGGGTCTCATCCATCCCCTTCACCACCGGTCCGGTCACCAGCAGCACGTCGGCGTGCCGGGGGGAGGCCACTTTTTTAATCCCGAAGCGTTCCACGTCGTACCGGGGCGTCAGAGCGGACACGATCTCGATGTCGCAGCCGTTGCACGAACCGGCGTTGACATGGAAGACCCAGAGCGACCGCTGCAGGTTTTCGTTGAGCAGTCCTTTCGCCATTGCCTTCACCTCCTAAATGAGCACGACGACGAGCGCCGCCGCGAGTGCGGTGAGATACCAGAACACATAGTCGCTGACGAGGCCGGTATGCATATCGGCCAGCACTTTATAGTAGCCTTTGAGGGCTTCAAGAAAACCCCAGTAGATGTTCGAGGCTTTCAGGTGCTCCTTGGTGACCTCGGCGTTACCCGAGAGGAAGGGCATCCCCTTGTCGCCGGTGCTGCGCTTGCCGGTGGTTGACCCGGCCACGAAGAAGACGGCCACCGCCATCGAAAGCGCCATAGCCCCGAGCCAGAAGACCGGATTCCAGACGCCCGCGCCCGTGTGCAATACCATCTTAAATCCCACCTCCCAGTACCTGACTGATGTACGCCGACCGGCTCACCAGGGCCTGGACCGCCGGGCTGACCAGGGTGTTCACGATCAGATCCGGGAACAGGCCAAAAGCCACCACCACCACGGCCAGGATGCCCATGCCGATGGTCATGGCCGACGGGACTTCCCGGACATTGGCGAAGGCCGCCTGCTTGGGACCAAGGAAGGCGCTCTGGAAGACCTTAACGA
>CAZHIT010000093.1:4231-9477 GCA_964533125.1 uncultured Candidatus Sumerlaeota bacterium | reverse complement strand
CGAAAACGAACTCGAGGCCCTGGCCCTGGGCGCGATGCGGGTGGTACTGGGTGAAGAGAAGGCCCGTGTGTATCCCAGCGGCGAGTTCGAAGCGTAGTTTGGATCTGCGGTCAATGCGGGATGAGTTTTAATCCCACCGGGCGGCCAAATCCGACCCCCCAACCAATGCCATTCACCACCATATATTAAGGAGGAGATTCCATTGGACCAAGTTTACCGGGTACTCGCCATCAACCCCGGCTCCACCTCGACCAAGATTGCGGTGTACGACAATGAAACCAATGTCATGACCACCAACCTCGCCCACACCAACGCGGACCTGGCCCCCTTTGCGACCATGCAGGATCAGTTCGACTTCCGGCGCGGGGCCATCCTGGCCGCCCTCGAGAGTAAGGGGATCGCCCTCGAGAGCCTCCACGCCGTCTCCGGCCGCGGCGGCGGCGTCAAGCCCGTCCCCAGCGGCACCTTCCGGGTCAATGACGAGATGGTGGCCGACTGCTCTAGCGGCCGCTCGCAGCACGCCTCCATCCTCGGCGCCATCATCGCCCAGGCCCTCTCCCGGCAGCTCGGCATTCCCGCCTTCATTGTGGACCCGACCAATGTCGACGAGGCCGACCCCATCGCCAAGGTTACCGGCCTCGGCGGCACCACCCGGCCCATCGGCGACCATCCTCTCAACCAAAAGGCCATCGCCCGCAAGGTCGCGGCGGAACTCGGGCGTCCCTACCCGGAGCTGAACCTGATCATCGCCCATGTCGGCGGCGGCATTTCCGTCTGCCCGCACCGCGGCGGCCGGATTATCGAGGTCGAGCCCACCCTTTTCTCCCCGGAACGGGTTTTGCCCCGCACCTATGAACTCATCAACATGGTCTACAGCGGTAAATACACGGAAGCCGAAATCCGCAAACTCACGCTCGGCACCGGCGGTCTCTACTCGTATTTTGGCACCAAGGACGTGCGCGACGTGGAAAAGATGATCGACGAAGGCAATGCCGAAGCCGCGCTGGTATTCGAGGCTATGGCCTACCATGTTGCCAAAGCCATCGGCGCTTGCTACTCCGTCCTGAAGGGTAAAGCCGACGCGCTCGCCATCACCGGCGGTGTCGCCCACTCCAAGCGCTTTATCGGGTACATCCGGGATTATTGCCGGTACATCGACCCCATCCTGGTCTACCCCGGCGAAAACGAACTCGAAGCCCTCGCCCTGGGCGCGCTCCGGGTGGTCAGCGGCGCCGAAAAAGCCCGCGTCTACCCTGGCGGCGAGTTCGAGGCGTAGAGCCTGGCGCCAGAAGCTATAGGCGCGGAAGTACGAAACGGCGGGGAACCAGATTGCCGCGCCGACGTGAAAGCTTGCCGGCTCGCAATGACGTCTGCTGTGGTTGTTGCCAACAATGGAGCATTTGCCAGTCGGCATCGGCGAAGGAGCAGCGGAAAAACCGTAAGACCTTGGATTACGTCATTGCGAGGAGGCCAGCCGAACGCATATACTGGGTTGCCTGGGTAAGCGCGAAGACCCGCATTGTGCTAGAAGAGCAGGGTGACGTGGGCCGACGCGGCAATCTGGCCTCCCGTTACCCGATGCCTTTTATTGACTGGTCAGACAAGGCGCTGGGTTCAGATTGCCGCGCCGACGTAAGGGCGTGTCGGCTCGCAAAGACGCAATCCTTACTCTGTCCTTGAAAACCGTGTCATACCGGCATCATGCGCCCATCCGCGCCCGGGGCAAACCCGCCTTGGGCGCGTTTTTTTCCATCACCGGCAGGAAACCGGCCACGCGCGGCGAATCCCATTATGGGTATGCGCCGTACATTGCGCTTTTCCGCACAATAAAGGAGGGACAACATATGGAGAAGAAATTTCGCGTCCTGGCTATCAACCCCGGCTCCACCTCCACCAAAATCGCCGTCTACGACGACGAAGAACTGGTGATGGAGGAAAACATCCACATCTCGGCTGAAGACCTGGCGCCGTTTAAGAACGTGCTGGAAGAATACGACATGCGCAAAGGCTATATTCTCAGCCGTTTGGCCGAGAAAGGCATTGACCTCAAAAGCCTCGACGCCGTCTCCGGCCGCGGCGGCGGAATGAAGCCAGTCGTGAGCGGCACCATCGCCATCGACGAAGAAATGATCACGGACGTCAACGCCTCCGGCGGCGGCCACGCCTCCGTCTTGGGCCCCCTCATCGCCGACGAACTCGCCAAACAGCTCGGCATCCCCGCCTTTACCGTTGACCCGGTCTCGGTTGATGAGTTCGAAGACATCGCCCGGCCCTCCGGTTGGCCCGAACTGCCCCGGCGGAGCGGTTTCCACCCCTTAAATCAGAAGGCGGTCGCCCGCAAGGCAGCGGCCAAGCTCGGCAAGAAATACGACGAATTAAACCTCGTGGTTGCCCACATCGGCGGCGGCGTTTCGGTCGGCGCCCACCGGCAAGGCCGGATCGTCGACGTCAATATCGGTGAAGGCGGCCTCTTTACCCCCGAGCGCGCCTGCCCGCCCGTCGGCTCCGTCATCCGCCTCGCCTTCTCCGGCAAATACACCCAGCCCGAAATGATGAAGATGCTCTCCGGCAAGGGCGGCATCCAGGCCTACCTCGGCACCAAGGACATGCGCGAAGTCGAAAAACGCGTCGTGGAAGGCGACAAAGAAGCCGACCTGATCTTCAAAGCCATGTGCTACCAAATCGGCAAGGCTATCGGCGCCATCGCTTCCGTCCTCAAAGGGAAGGTCGACGCCATCGTCCTCACCGGCGGCTGCGCCCACTCCAAGCTCCTCGTCGCCGAGGTCAGCAGCTATGTCGAGTACATCGCCCCGGTCATGGTCTTCCCCGGCGAAAAAGAGCTTGAGTCCCTGGCTATGGGCGCGTTGCGCGTGCTGAAGGGCGAGGAGAAGGCGAAGAAGTATGCGGAGTCGAAGGTAGTTATTCCGAACTAAGGCGCGGCTAACGCGGCAGAATAGGTAAAAAGTAGGAAGGGGCTGACCTCCATGGTCGGCCCCTTTTAGGTTTGGGTGGAATCGGCGGCAAGGGCGCTGGTTACGCTTGCAAGCAATGGCGGCTAGCGACCGGTTTGCGACCCGGCCGTGCCGTTTGTACCGGTCAACCCGCGCATCACCTTACACCGGCGAATATCCCGGTCATTAAGAAGCAGAAAAATTTCGCTATCACATTGACATATTTTGATTTGAAGCATATACTGATAACATATCAAACATTTTGGATATGAGGTGATGGATTGAAAACAGGCTATGACGCGCAGGCAAAAATATTTAAGGCATTCTGCGATGAGAAGCGGCTGCAGATCTTGGATTTACTGAGTCAGGGGGAAAAATGCGCCTGCGTTTTGCTTGAACAAATCGATGTGGGGCAATCGGGGCTTTCCTACCACCTGAAAATTTTGGTCGAGTCCGGGATTGTGGAGAGCCGGCAGGAAGGCAAATGGACGCACTACCAAATCAGCCAAAAAGGTAGCGCCGCAGCCATCGCTTTCCTCCAAGCACTGACGACACCGGACCAGGTTACCGAAGAAAACAATTGCTGCCTATAACCTCGGCTGTCGACGCTACGGCTGTTCAGCAGCAGTATACACCGCCAAATTTAATCTGTTTGTTTATGGGAGAAAGAAGGTTAGGGTATGTCAGTATTTGCAACGATTTGGAGCTTTACTCAGAACCAAATTCTCGGCATGAAGTGGCTGAATGACTTAATTGGAAGCGCGCTTACGGCGTTGGGTTTGGACACTTCCAATAAATGGGTTGGCAGCATTCAGTTTTTCGTCTATGATGTTACGAAAATTGTCGTCCTGCTCTGTATCCTCATCTTTTTTATCAGTTACGTGCAAAGCTACTTCCCCCCGGAGCGGAGTAAGAAGATATTGGGCCGGTTCCACGGACTCGGGGCCAATGCCGTAGCGGCCTTACTGGGTACGGTAACCCCTTTTTGCTCTTGCTCCTCCATCCCGCTGTTTATCGGCTTTACTTCCGCCGGCTTACCGCTGGGGGTCACCTTTTCCTTCTTGATTTCTTCGCCGCTGGTCGACCTGGGCTCGCTTATCCTGCTGACAACCATTTTCGGCGCCAAAGTTGCTGCTTTGTATGTGCTGTTCGGATTATTGATTGCGATCGTCGGCGGCACTCTGATCGAGAAAGCGCACCTGGAGAGTCAGGTGGAACGCTTTATCCTGGCGGCAGGCGGTGTCAGCATTGAATCCCCGGATTTGACCCGGCAGGAACGATTGGTGTATGCGAAGGAACAAACCCGGTCAACCTTTACTAAGGTTTTCCCGTACATCCTGGTCGGGGTCGGCATCGGCGCCGTTATTCACAATTGGGTCCCGAAAGATTGGGTGGTTTCCCTGCTGGGTAGCAGCAACCCCTTCGGGGTAATCTTAGCGACATTGGTCGGTGTGCCGATGTACGCGGATATCTTTGGCATTATTCCGATTGCCGAGGCGCTGCTCGCCAAAGGAGCGCAACTGGGTACGGTGCTGGCGTTCATGATGGGAGTCACCGCGCTGTCGCTGCCATCCATGATCATGCTCCGCAAGGCAGTTAAACCCAAGTTACTGGCGCTGTTCGTTGCCCTGTGTACGGCGGGGATTATTATGGTGGGGTATTTATTCAACGCTTTACAGGCGTTGATAATTTAAGGAGGGATAAATAATGACCAAAGCATGCGCGGAGTCCGGTTGCGCCTGCGGCTGTGGTTGCTCGGCGGAAAAGAAAGTGGTCGTGGAGTATCTGTATCTCGATCGGCAAACCTGCGAGCGGTGTATCGGAACCGATAGTCTTCTGGACGAAGTGATGCTGGTGCTGACCCCCGCCTTGGAGCTCGCGGGCTTTACGGTCGAATACCGCAAAGTCGAAATGAACACTGCCGCGATTGCCAGTCAGTACCAATTCGTTTCTTCGCCCACGATTCGGGTGAACGGTCAGGATATCTGTCAGTCGGTGGCCGAAAACAGCTGCGGCTGCTGCAGTGAAATCAGCGATACCGATGTGGAATGCCGGGTATTTGAGTATAATGGGGAGGTTTTCGAAATTCCCCCGAAGGCCATGCTCGCCGAAGGCCTGCTGCGGGGGGTATTTGGCCCATCCGATTGCGGTTGCGCGGGCGAAGAATATGAGTTACCGGAAAACCTGAAAAACTTCTTTGCGGGCAAGGCAGCCAAGGCCGGCTGTGGCTGCCGGGGCAACTGCTGTTAGCAGGTAAGAACTCCATGCCTTGGCCGGTGTCTTTCGCGTTCCCAT